>CAKSJC010000001.1 GCA_934462885.1 uncultured Eubacteriales bacterium
ATATGAAGAGCGGCTGTACCGTTAGTACAGGAGATTGCGAACTTGGATCCGCACCATTCAGCCCACTTTGTTTCGAATTCCATACCGCGGTTGCCGGTCCAGTAGCTTACTTTACCGCTGCGGAGGGTTTGTTCAACATCGGCGTACATGGATTCGTCAAACTGAGGCCACATGGGGAATCCGAGTTTAGCGACGCCGTCGCCGTTCATGATGATTTCATCTTTCTGAGACATTCTAAATACATCCTTTCGGTAATATTGATTTTATTATGTAATATAGCAATCATGGCACAATTATACCATTTACATCATTATAACATATCAAAAAAAAATAAACAAGGGGGGTATGGGAAAAAGTTTTTTTGCTGTAAGATACGTCTTTTGTTATTAGATTCAAGGCAGAGCAACGCTTATGTAAAAACAGAATATTGTAACGGATATGCAGAGGAATATAAGTAAAAAAACGTCACCCCCCTTGACAAATCGGAGCTGATGGGATATACTTTTATCGAAATAAATCTTTAAGTCGGTACAGAGAGATCGGCAAGGTTTTAATGAATATATGCGTTTTCGTATAGTATCTATACGTCGGCGCCATTATTTTTATGTTTTCTGCCTTGTCTCGAGCGGGTTTTTGTACCTTGTCGGAGGAATTAATGATAGTGGGAAAAGATAAAAATCCTTCCTGTTTATATAAATCCGGAGAAACATCGGTGACGGCATTCCGCGACGGAGTCCGTGTTCTTTTTGATGTTTCTTCATCTTCATATGTAATATTTCCCGGTTTTACGGATGTTCATGTTCATTTCCGTGAGCCGGGATTTTCTTATAAAGAAACAATAAGGAGCGGAAGTCTTGCGGCTGCGCACGGAGGATATACTGCGGTTTGTACTATGCCGAATCTATCCCCTGTTCCCGACTGCGCGGCGCATCTTGAAGAAGAACTTAAGCTTATTCGCGATGAATCCGTCATAGACATATATCCTTACGGCTCAATAAGCGCAGGAGAGCGGGGAGAAAGGCTTTCCGCAATGGAGGAGATTTCGGAGAAAACCGTCGCTTTTTCGGACGACGGACGCGGAGTTCAGTCAGACAGGCTGATGAAAGAAGCGATGCTCCGGGCAAGATCTGTCGGAAAGCTTATCGCAGCGCACTGCGAAGATAACTCGCTTTTGAACGGTGGAGTGATACACGCCGGAAGCTGGGCTGCGGCGCACGCTTTCCCGGGGATATCATCGGAAAGCGAGTATGTACAGATAAAGCGGGACTTAAAACTTGCCGCCGAAACGAAAGCGAAGTATCATGTGTGCCATATTTCGACAAAAGAGAGCGTCAGACTCATAAGGGAAGCAAAGTCTGCCGGAGTTAACGTGACCTGCGAGACAGCTCCGCATTATCTTTTACTTGATGAGAATGACCTACGCGACGACGGGCGTTTCAAGATGAATCCGCCGCTGAGAAGCAAAGAAGACCGAGAAGAGCTTATACGCGGAATATGCGACGGAACGATAGATATAATAGCTACCGACCATGCGCCGCACAGCGCAGAAGAAAAAAGCGGCGGTCTTAAAAACAGTTTGATGGGAATAGTCGGACTTGAGTGCGCATTTTCACTTTTGTATACTGAGCTTGTGCTTAGGGGAATAATAACTCTTGATAAGCTTATAAAGCTTATGAGCATAAATCCCGCAAAGCGATTCGGTATAGAAAACGGATTTGAAACCGAAAGCTTTTCCGTTTTCGATCTGTCGGCGGAATACACGGTTGATCCGGATAAGTTTTATTCAAAAGGGAAAAGCACTCCGTTTGCGGGACGGACGGCGAGGGGAGAATGTCTGCTGACCGTGTGCCGCGGAAAAGTCGTGTACGACAGCGGCATACTTCCGAGAAAAGCGGCGGAGGACTGACATAATAGCCGTGTAACGATCGGCATAATATAAGCCTAACGACAGATAAATTGAGATAAAAAACGGCGGATAAAAATATCGGGAGGTAAAAATGAAAGAAGGAATATTTGAACTGTCAAGACAAACGAGACTGACGGAGAATATGTATAAAATGACCCTTTCGGGGGATGTGTCCGAGATAAAACGGCCGGGGCAGTTTGTGAATATAAAGCTCGACGGCTTTTATTTAAGACGTCCTATATCGGTAGCCGATTGCGGAGAGGATAACTTTGATATTATATATAAAAGCGTGGGCGCGGGAACGACATATATGTCCACTCTTCTTCCGGGAGCGAAGCTGAATATTCTCACGGGACTCGGAAACGGATACGATACTTCAAAGTCGGGAGACAGACCTCTTCTCGTAGGAGGAGGCGCGGGAGTTCCGCCTCTTTATCTGCTTACAAAGGAGTTAATCAAAAAAGGGGCGTCTCCGACAGTTGTTATTGGTTTTAATAAAGCAGATGAAATATATTATGCGGAAGAATTTGAGCACGCCGGCGCTCGGGTGATCGTGACCACCGCCGACGGAAGCGCAGGCGTGCACGGATTTGTTACGGCTGCTCTTCCGCTTTGCGGAGAATTTACACACGTTTATGCCTGCGGACCGGAGCCTATGTTAAAATCGGTATATGACTCAACATCTTGCGGAGGACAGTACAGCTTTGAAGAACGAATGGGCTGCGGTTTCGGTGCGTGCATGGGATGCACGTGCAAGACGAAATACGGCGCGAAGAGAATATGCAAGGAAGGTCCGGTACTTACCAGGGAGGAGATAATATGGTGAACACAAAAGTTAAACTCGCAAATCTTGAGCTTGATAACCCCGTAATGGCGGCGAGCGGAACATTCGGCTACGGGTTGGATTTCGCAAAGCTTTACGATATAAATATTCTCGGTTCTTTTTCCTTTAAGGGAACTACAAAAGAGGAACGGTTCGGAAATCCTACGCCGCGTATCGCGGAATCCCCATCCGGAATATTAAATTCTATCGGACTGCAAAATCCCGGAATAGAACACGTTATCGCCGAGGAACTGCCTCAGCTGAGAAAGGTTTTCCATAAGCCTGTTATCGCAAATATCGGCGGATTTTCGCTCGACGAATATAAGTACTGCGCGGAGCGTCTTGACGGCGAGGAGTGCGTCGGTATAATTGAACTTAACGTGAGCTGCCCGAACGTACACGGAGGATTAAAATGCTCAAGTTCTCCCGCCGACGCCGCTCTTGTCACACGTGAAGTGAAAAAAGTTACCGCAAAACCGCTTTTTGTAAAGCTCAGCCCGAATGTTACCGATATATGCGAAATGGCGCGCGCGGTCGAAGACGCCGGAGCGGACGGACTTACGCTTGTAAATACTCTCGTCGGCATGAGAATAGACATAAACAAAAGAAAACCGATACTCGCAAATAAGCAGGGCGGATTTTCCGGTCCTGCGATATTCCCGGTAGCGCTCGGAATAGTCTACCGCGTGTACGAAGCCGTAAAAATACCGATAATCGGAGTCGGCGGAATTTCAAAGACAGAGGACGTTATCGAAATGATGCTCGCCGGCGCGCGTGCGGTTGAGATCGGAGCCGCAAACCTTGTCGATCCGTTCGTATGCCGTGATATAATAAACTCGCTTCCCGAAGTAATGAAAAAATATAATATAACCGATCTTGAAGATATAATAGGAGGGGCGCACAATGGGTAAGGATGTAATAATAGCCTGTGATTTTTCCGCTAAAGATGAAACCCTTTCGTTTATTGACAGATTCGAGGGTAAAAAGCCATACCTTAAGATAGGAGTGGAGCTTTTTTACGCAGAAGGCGCGTCAATTGTCCGTGAGATTAAAAAGAGAGGACATAAGATATTCCTTGATCTAAAGCTTCACGATATCCCGAATACTGTAAAGAAAAGCATGAAAGTTCTCTCGGAACTTGATATAGATATGTGCAACGTTCACGCCGCAGGAACGGGTGCGATGATTGAAGCGGCGCTTGAAGGACTTACGAGAGGGGACGGAAGCCGTCCTCTCCTCATCGCCGTGACGCAGCTTACATCCACATCGGAAGAACGCATGAAAAGAGAGCTTCTTATAAACGCTCCGATAGAAGAAGTCGTAGGTCATTACGCGAAGAACGCGATGAATGCGGGAGCAGACGGGGTTGTCTGCTCGCCTCTTGAGGTGCGAAGAGTGCATGAATTATGCGGTTCGTCGTTTTTGACGGTAACTCCGGGGATCCGCTTTGCGGGAGGAGATGCGGGAGATCAGTCGAGAGTCACGACTCCCGAAACGGCGCGTGAACTTGGAAGCGACTACATAGTGGTTGGGCGACCGATAACTGCGGCTGACGACCCCGTTTCGGCATACGAGAAATGTGTACGGGACTTTGTAGGCGCGTAAGAAAAAGGCGGCTTAAAAAGGGCAGGTTCGATAAAAGAGAAGCAGCAACTTCCGACTGAGGCAGTAAAAAAATAAACCGAGTAAACTGTTTCCCGTAAGATGCCGCTGCCATTGAAAAAAACAGTTTTCACTCATGCAAATTTGACGGAAAAACAAAACAAACCGAACGATCGTAACGACAAATCAAAGGAGAACAAAAACATGAAAAAAACAACAGAAGGAGAAGCGGCAGAAGCCCTCCTTTCCATAAAAGCGGTCTTTTTCAGACCGAACGAGCCGTTTACATGGGCAAGCGGAATAAAAAGTCCCGTTTACTGCGATAACAGACTTACTTTGACAGCGCCCGATGTGCGGAATTTAATTGAAAACGGTCTTGTAGATATAGTGCGAGATTTTTACCCGGATGTCGAAGTGTTAATGGGAACGTCGACTGCTGGAATAGCGCACGCGGCAATTGTCGGTCATATAATGGGTCTTCCGATGGGCTATGTACGTTCGGGAGCTAAGGATCACGGGCGCGGAAACCGTATAGAGGGCAAACTTGAACGAGGCGCACGCGTCGTCGTAATTGAAGATCTTATCTCGACAGGCGGAAGCGTTATCGAAGTGGTTGAAGCTTTGCGCGAGGCGGGAGCAATTGTTCTCGGAGTGGCAAGCATTTTTACTTACGGTATGAAAAAAGGTCTTGACAGACTCAGCGAGGCGGGAGTTGAAAATCACAGTCTTACGAATTTTGATGAAATAGCAAAAATCGCCGCCGAAACCGGATATATAGAGCGGGGAGATGTTGCAAAGCTTATAAAATTCCGAGATAATCCCGCAGATGAGAGCTGGATGAATCACACAGCGCCCTGATCGGCAAAGAAATAATGTCACGCTCATGTTAAATGATGTTTGAGGTGTAAGGATGAGAAGTCTGATAGATATAAAAGAGCTGTCTGTCGAAGAGCTTGACGCTCTCATAGCGACGGCTAACGATATAATAGAAAATCCGAAAAAGTATTCGGAGGTGTGCCGCGGGAAAAAGCTGGCGACTCTCTTTTACGAGCCGTCAACGAGAACGCGACTCAGCTTTGAAGCGGCAATGTACGAACTCGGAGGAAACGTACTCGGTTTTTCCGAAGCCGCAAGCAGCTCCGCTTCAAAGGGAGAAAGCGTTGCCGATACAGCGCGCATAGTCAGCTGCTATGCCGACATAATAGCAATGCGTCACCCGAAGGAGGGGGCGCCTTACGTTGCGTCGATAAACGCCGAAGTTCCAGTAATAAATGCGGGAGACGGAGGACATAATCATCCGACGCAGACTCTTGCCGATTTGCTTACGATATCGAGAGAGAAAAAACGTTTGTCCGATCTTACGGTAGGCTTTTGCGGAGATTTAAAGTTCGGACGCACGGTGCATTCTCTTATCACGGCGCTTTCGAGATACGAAAACATAAAAATAGTTTTGATTTCCCCAAGCGAGTTAAAGCTGCCAAGTTACATAAAGAACGACGTAATAAAGAAAAACGGGATAGAATACGTTCAGACGACCGATATAGAAGAAGTCATGGGAGAACTTGATGTGCTTTACATGACGCGAGTTCAGAAGGAGCGCTTCCTAAACGAGGAAGAGTACCTTCGACTCAAGGACAGCTATATTTTGACTACCGAAAAGCTCGCAGCGGCTAAGGACGACCTGTGCATAATGCACCCGCTCCCGCGAGTCAACGAGATAGCCGTGGAAGTCGACAAAGACCCGCGCGCCTGCTATTTTAAACAGGCTTTGTACGGTAAGTACATGAGAATGGCGCTTATTATGATGCTCTTGGAGGTTGGCGTATGAATATAGATTCTATAAAAAACGGGATAGTTCTGGATCACATAAAAGCGGGCGGCAGCATGAAAATATATGATTATCTGAAGCTTTGTGATCTTTCCTGTCCGGTTGCCATAATAAAAAACGTGCCGAGCGCAAAGATCGGCAAGAAAGACATGATAAAAATAGACGCGGAGATAGTTCTGGACCTTGACATACTTGGGTATGTAGATCCCGGGATTACCGTAAATATCATAAAGGACTCAAAAGTCGTTGAGAAAAAGAGACTTGAACTTCCCGAAAAGCTTACGGGTATACTGAAATGCAAGAATCCGCGCTGCATCACATCGACGGAACCCGATCTTCCTGCGGTGTTCAAGCTGGCGGATAAGAACACCCGAACATACAGATGCATTTACTGCGAGTCAAAAGCGGATGTCCGTTAAAAAAACGAACCGATATACGCCTGCCGGAAAGCTTTCCGCAACAGGAAACGAAAGCGCATATCGGTTCGTTTTTTATTTTTCCACATAGCTTCCGAGATAACAGAACTCCTCGCACACGTCTTCAACTGTGTTTATAAGAGAGGCAAAATCTTCTGAATATACGGATGTTTCAAAATCGATAAAGAAACGGAATTCAAAATCGCGTCCCGTTATCGGACGGGATACGAGGTTTGTCATGTTTATTCCGAGAGCGTTGAAACGGGAAAGCACTTTGTAAAGTGCGCCGGGTTTATTGCCGGTCACGAGCATAACGGAGGTTTTGTCGGCGCCGGGGTATATCTCGATGTCCCGCGATACGCAGAGAAATCTTGTGTAGTTGTTGTCTGTTGTCTGAATATCGCGTTTGAGAACGGAGAGCGAGTTTATCTCGGCGCATCCGTATGAGGATATCGAGGCTAAGTCGAGACGCCCGGATTCCGCGACGGCGCGCGCGGCAAGCGCGGTGTTTTCGGCGTAGGTTATCTTTATTCCGCCGTTTTCACGCGACAGGTTGTCAAGGAAAGCGCGGCTTTGGTTTATCGCCTGCTCATGAGATATGACTTCCTTTATGTCTGAGAGAGCGGCACCGCAGTTAGCAAGAAGAGAATGTTCAACCTTGTATTTTACTCCGCGTACAGCGTAAACGCCGCTTTCGGCAAGGAGTTCGTAAACTCCGTTTACAGCGCCTGCGGTGCTGTTTTCAATAGGGAGCATACCGTATTTGACGTATCCCGAGCGCACGGCGCGCACAACATCGGCAAAGGTTTTTACGTATACGATATCGGGATCACGGAATAACTTTTTCGCTGCCGCCATAGAATATGCGCCTTCGGTTCCCTGACAGGCGACCCGCGCTTCCGTCGGAAAAAGACGAGGAGTTTCTTCAATCGCATGGGATATTTTTTCATATAGTTCGGATGAATGTCCGATGAGCTTGTTCTGATAGTCGCGCGACAGCTCAAAGAGAAGAGAATACATACTTTTTACATAGCTTTTCATACCGTCGTCCGCTTCATTTGCTACCGCTTTCAGCTTTTCACGTTCGCGGACGGGGTCGAACACCGCTTTTCCGCAGCATCTTTTATATTCTGCAATACGTGCGGCGCAGCCCATACGCTTTTCAAAGTTTTTTATTAACTCGCGGTCTGCCGCATCTATCTCAAGTCTGAGCGCGTCGAGATCTTTTTTATTATTTTCCATGTCATATACCTCGTTATATAGCTCCTATATCTTTTCTCCGCCGGATATTTCTGAATTCCGGCTTTTTTTATGCTGTTCGGTATCTCCCGTAAGTTCGGGAACAAACCAGCTTTTTTCGTGCTTTATCGAGAAATATCCGATTACCGACGCGAAAAGCGCGCCGAGAGTATCTACAATTATATCTTTCATTGTGTCGAGAAGCGCGGCTCTGCCGACAAGCAGAGTTCCGTCTTCAGTCATAAATTTTTGCATATTAAGACCGAGAAGTCCGTCAAAGGAAAACTCGTAAATTTCCCACAGAGATCCGATCGTTACAGAAAAGGAAAACGCGAACAGAGAGATAAAAAACGGCGAGAGCTTAACTACAAGATGTTCGTCGCGGTTTAAGATGTAAACGACCATCAGTCCGAAGAACCCCGTCATTATGCTGCTCATTGAATGTAAGATAACATCCCAGTGCGGAATCAGATAATAAAAGCTTCTTACTTCTCCGAGGAATATCGCGCAGTACAGGAAAATTATATAAAGAGTATACAAAACGACGGGAGGTTCGAATTTGAAGCGTTTTGCGAGTAAGCTCGGAATGTGCATCACGATGACTCCGAGGATACATTGAACGAGCATCAGTACATAATCCGCGTGCGAATGATAACCTGCTTTGTTTTCCGCCTCCGGAGCTGCCGCCATCATAACTATAAGAAAAATTATTGGTATAATGAAGCTTGCCATTACGAGTATATAAATGAGCTTGCCGAAACGCTTTCCGCGCATAGGCGGAGCCGTTCTGCCGGTGTCTCTTTTCATAGAGATTCTCCTATTCTTTTCTTTGTTCAACATTTTATCATTAAATCGTTGCCATATGGTTACAAAAATATTAATAACTCGATTTTTTTCGAATCATTAGGTTAAAAAAAAGAACAAAGGATTTTGTGAATAAAATGTTAAAATGATGTTGCTCTTATTGATGAGGGGGAGAAGTTATGATATAATGTTTCAAGTAAAAATTGTGCTTAGAAACAGGCAAAGATTGTCTTTGATTTATTATAGAAAGAGGTTTTTGATATGTTGAATATCGTCGAAGCATTCAGAGTATATGAACATTGTTTCCCGGATTACGTCATCAGTGAAAAATACTTTACCGATATGGTAAACAGAGAAGATTCTCTCATAATTGCCAAACAAGAGGACGACGAGATAATAGGTTCTTTTATTTTGGTAACGAATAAGAATCATGTTGCGGCTCTTGGTGTAAAACCCAAATACAGACACCGCGGTAAAGGTTATGAGTTGCTCAAAGAAGCTGAAAAGCGCGCCAAAGAACAAGGCTGCGATAAAATGATTCTCGGCGGAGTAGGAGATTTCTTTGTTGACGGCGTACCGACAGAGTTTTCTAATCTCAAGTATTTTGAGGAAAGAGGATATGTTCCGGTAGGCGAAACATACGATATGTACTATGATGTAGATAAAATGGGGCGCTATATGCCCGATACCACACTTTTCCATTCGGCTCCCGAAGAGGCAAAATTCAAAATCTACGAAGCAAGCGAACAATTCATTAAAGATCAGCTATGGGCTGTTGCAAAGACGACAGAAGAAGAATATTTCGACGCAACACAGGAAGAGGGAACTATAACATTCGGCGTTGAGAACAATGCAAGAATCTGCGGATTCTGCGTTCTTTCCGATACAGCAAACAGATATCATCCCTACGTTGAAAAATACGGCAAAGTCGGCTCGATCAGAGGACTCAGCGTTATCCGCGGTGAACGTCTCCTCGGATACGGACGCACGTTAGCCGCATCGGCGGTTATTTGCCTCAAAAAGAAAGGCTGCAAGGGTATAGAAATCCTCGGCATTAAGCCGGATATGGTTGATTTCTTCCAGCCGATAGGTTTCCGTGTAATGCACCGTATGGTACGTATGGAAAAGACTCTTTGATCATTAATATTAATACATAGTAAAAATTACACTTTAATACAAAAAGGAAGTTCATTGGAACTTCCTTTTTGTATTAAAGCCTTTGTTTTAGATACAGTACGGAAACAGAGGTGCTGCACGGTCAAGAAAACAGTCCGTTTGCTATCTCTTCCGGAGTTATAGCGTAAAAAGAAAGAGGCTTTAGAGCAGAGAGTACACTTTCCGGGGTGAACGGGCAGCCGCGGAGCGCACCGGAAATCGTGTCGGCATCATCAACTCCAAAAAAGTCTCCCGAAATACCTGCCGACTCAATCTTTCCTTTTTTTACAGTAAAGCCGATCACGAGATTCCCTCCGGGAAGATGAAGAGTTTTTTCGGCTTCAAAGGCGGGAGAAGCCGCATATATCACCGCAGGATCGGCGAATTTTTCAGCTGCAAAGGCGATTATGCGGCGCTCGTCATCGGGTGTTATTATGTATTTTGAATCCGTCATTGAAGAAATAAGTCTGCGGCGGAATTCCCCGCCGTCCATGTCTGAGGACAGATGCTCCCGTATGTTCGTCACTCTATCGCGCACCGACTTTATCGATTTTGAGGTGATTTTGTATTCTTTCGGTGTGGTAGAGCGCACAAGCTCGTTAATGTCGGTATCAAAGAGCAGTGAGCCGTGGTGTACGGTAGAGCCTTTCAGCTTATACTGCGCGTTTCCGCTTATTTTTTTCCCGCAGAGCGTGATATCGTTTCGTCCGGTCGGTTCAACGTCTGCACCGAGTGAGCGAAGAGCGCTCACTATCGGATTGACGAAACGCGCAAATTCTATCATGCCGGGTTCGGTACGGCGAGTTATAAAAGTAAACTGCCATCCGCCTTGGTCGGTGTATATGGTGCCTCCTCCCGACATACGGCGCACAACGGTGATACCGTGTTCTTTCGCGTATTCGCCGTTTATTTCCTCGAGAGTGTTCTGATATTTTCCGATCATCAGAGTGGGAGATGTGTTCCACAGCATAAAAACGTCGTCTCCGAGATCTTTTTCGGAGGCAAAGTAGTATTCGCATCCGAAATTATAAAAAACATCGGTTGAATGAGTGTCAATAAATATCATTTTTCATCACCGCATATCATGTTGAACGCTTCAGCCGCCATATAAGAACTTCGAACGAGCGGTGAACTTACAACGTATTTTATTCCGTGAGATAAGGCTTCTTTTTTGTAATCCTCAAATTCCGCCGGAGTCACGTATCTCACAAGAGGCGCGTTTTCCGACGATGGCGGAAGATATTGGCTTATCGTGAGAATATCGCATCCGACGGACGCAATATCTGAAAAAAGTGCGCTTATCTGCGCGTCAGTCTCGCCAAGCCCGAGCATTATTCCGGTTTTTGTAACCGCCGCGCCTTTTTCCTTGCAATAATGAAGAAGGCGAAGCGAGCGTTCATATGAAGCCTTCGGACGGATATCGGCGTAAAGCTCGCGTACTGTTTCCATATTGTGGTTCAATACATCCGGGCGTGCGTCCATTATTGTGTCGTAAGATGATGTACGCCCCATCATATCGGAGATAAGAACTTCTGCGGTGACTCCGGGGCAGCTTTCATGAATGGCGTGTATAACGGCAGCAAATTGCGCAGCCCCGCCGTCCTCAAGATCATCGCGCGTCACACAGGTTATAACAGCGTGGCGAAGTCCGAGTTCTGCCGCGGCTTTCGCTATCTTTCGCGGTTCTTCGGGATCGGGAGGGAGAAGATCTTTTTTCGATGTGTGTCCGATGTTGCAGAATTTGCAGTTTCTCGTGCAGTTTTTGCCGAGTATCATAAAAGTGGCGGTTTTTTTTCTGAAACATTCTCCGATGTTCGGACAGTTTGCGCTGTCGCAGACAGTATTAAGACCGAGACTTGCCATAAGAGAAGCGACCGCCGTGCTTTCCTTTGCATTGTAGCGCACCTTTAACCATTCGGGTTTTCCCCCGGCAGTTTGAATAGATTTGTCCATAGATTCAGAGAGTTTCCGCTGAAGCTATTGCTCTTCCGCACTCGATTTCGTCGCCCTCTTCACAGAGGAGCGAGAGTATCTTCATATCTGCGGAGGCTTCAACTTCGCTTATTACCTTGTCGGTTTCAAGTTCAAACAGAACTTCCCCTTCTTTAATAATATCTCCGGGGGAAACATTAAATCTGCATACTTTTCCCGACTTCATTTCGGGGCGGAGACGGGGCATCGTTATTTCAATTTTCATTTTGATCACCTCTGCCGGACAGAGCGGCAAATTTGAAATTTTTATAAAACGACATTTTAATATAAGTTAATATAAGAATATCGCGTTTTTATACTTAAGCATTGTCGTGCAGGCGCACAGCGTATCGGTAGTTTTAATGTGTTTTTTATCCGCGTACTTGCGTGAGCAAAGCTAAGGAACATAAGCGTTTGCGGGCTTGGCGCATATTGCGTAATGTCATACTTTATATTCGGAACAGATTTTCTGTCCCCGAACAAATTAAGCGAATACCATTTTCTCAATAACGGCGGATATGGCGTCGGGAAAAGCATTCTTTAATTCCTCCGTGGTGAGACGGATTCCAATAGCAGACGCGAGGATATCGTTAATTTCATCGTAATCGGATGTCAGAGAAGTTATGAGTCCGTTTTTTGAGTTCAAAACGAATTTTACACGCTTTTCTCCGATCGTATCTTCATGTTCGACGCAAAACGCCGGAGAGCGTGCGAAATTCCACTCAAAGCTGCGGTATTTTTCAGCGATCCGACTGATCTCCGATAATTCCGCATGGTCAAAAATAACCGGACGTATTTTTTCGCGGCATAGTGCGAGTCTGATTGCGGCGGCAAATTCGTATATATCTATGTCATCTTTCATATACGGGCGTATGTTTGCGACGGGGGCGGGATTGCTTTTTATCGACTTGGATATGACTCCCGTTCTTGCGTTTCCGGTGACAGAGGACAAGACTGAAAGATCCGAATCAAAAAGAAGAGTTCCATGGTGCATCATCCTGTTTTTTGATACGGCTTCCGCGTTTCCGCTTACTTTTTTTCCGTCAACCGTTATGTCAAACGAGTTCCCGAGACATACCGGAACTCCGAGAGAGCGAAGCGCTTCTGCAATTGGAGAAAGAAAGCGTTCATAGTCCGGAAAAGAATTGCTTTTGTCGGTTATTACCGTAAAGTTTAAGTTGCCGGAGTCGTGATAGACGCATCCGCCGCCGCTGTTACGCCGAACGGCAGCTATTCCTGCTTCTTTTGTAAGACGGAGCGAGAATTCCTCAAAAGGATTTTGGAATTTTCCGTAAACAACAGTTGGCGGACTTATCCAAAGCATGAGATATTCCCCGACGGTATAGTTCTCAAGAAGAAACTCTTCTTCCGCAAGAGCGAAAGCCGCGTCATGCGAATTATTCAGTGAATTTTCAACATATATCATAGTTTGTCCCAAAGATAAACTTTTGTTTACGGCGCAATCAATAATGAGAAAATATCTTATTTGCGCCGAAGTTTGAGCATGCTTCGGAAAATCTCGATAGAGGGTCAAGTGTTATCTTAACTTAACTCTATCTGTCAGTCGGGATTTCTCTCTCCGAGAATCACTCTGTATTTCTGATAGAAGCTTTCGTAGTATCCGCCGTCGAGTGCGTCTCTTATTTTTTTTGTGAGATCGTTGTAGAAGTAGAGGTTATGCAGAACCGCAAGGCGCATTCCGAGTATCTCTTTTGCTTTGATGAGGTGGCGGATATACGCTCTGCTGTGGTTGCGGCAGGCGGGGCAGCCGCAGTTTTCATCAATAGGACGGGGATCGTTCATGTATTTCTCGTTTAAGAGATTCATTTTTCCGTTCCATGTAAAGAGGTTTCCGTGACGTGCATTTCTCGATGGCATTACGCAGTCGAAGAAATCAACTCCGCGGTGAACACCTTCGACGATATTTACGGGAGTTCCGACTCCCATAAGATATCTTGGTTTGTCTTTCGGCATATACGGCTCAACCGCTTCGATTATGCGGTACATTTCTTCGGTTTCCTCTCCGACGGCAAGGCCTCCTATGGCGTATCCGTCGCAGTCAAGTTCACGTATTTGCTCCATATGGCGTATTCTGAGATCGGCATACGTACTCCCCTGATTTATTCCGAACAAGAGCTGTCCGGGGTTTACCGTGTCCTCAAGAGAGTTAAGACGGCGAAGCTCTTCTTTGCATCGCGCGAGCCATCGGGTAGTACGGTCACAGGAGTTTCTCGTGTAATTGTACTCAGCAGGGTTTTCGATGCATTCATCGAACGCCATGGCAATGGTGGAGCCAAGGTTTGACTGTATGCGCATACTCTCTTCGGGACCCATAAATATACGTTTTCCGTCAAGGTGACTGCGAAAATATACGCCTTCTTCTTTAATTTTGCGCAAACTTGCGAGTGAAAAGACCTGAAATCCGCCGCTGTCGGTAAGAGTCGGCTTGTCCCAGCCTGTGAACTTCTGAAGTCCGCCCTGATCGTGGATAAGGCGGTCTCCGGGTCTTATGTGAAGATGATACGTGTTAGAAAGCATTACCTGGCAGTTGACTTCTTTTAAGTCGAAAGCGGATACTCCGCCTTTTATTGCGGCGCAGGTTGCAACGTTCATGAATACGGGCGTTTCAATCACACCGTGAGGTGTTATGAGACGTCCGCGGCGTGCGTGACTGTTTTCGTCGGGTTTAATGAGAATGAACATATTTACTCCGATTTATTTATTTTACATCAAACGTGCGAATTGACGGTCGATTGACGATTTTTTTATTTCAAAGGCGACGGGTCTGCCGTGAGGACATGTGCGGATGACCTGATTATCGGCGCCCGGCTTTTTTAAGAGTCTGTCGCATATCCACTTTATGTGAGCGATATCGTAAACCCGCCCGCCTTTTATCGCAGCTTTGCAGGAAGCCTGCCAAAGACGCGACTCAAAGAATCCCTCTGCAACTGACTCAACGCTTCCCGTTACGTCCGACAGACGCGAAGCAAGTGAAGTGAACAATTCGAGCGCTTCCGACGGCTCCAGATCGGACGGTATTTGCGTTATAACGGCGCGTGAGGTTGAGATACCTGTTTCGCGGAACTCGCATTCAAATCCGAGCGCACGGATTTTATCGATGTGTTCGGCGGCAGCGTCCGCTTCCACGGTCATCATATCCGCTTCAAGAGGGGTAAGAAGTATCTGACCTTCAGCGGCGCGCCCGTCTTTAAGAGCATGGCGCATCTTGCGGCACAATTCATCGAAGATAATCCGCTCATGAGCGGCATGCTTGTCGATCATGAGAAGCCTGTCGGAGAGCTGAACTATAACATAGCAATTAAACGCCTCTCCGATAATGAAATAATCGGGAATATCAGACGGCTTTATGTCGTCGGGATAGCTGTATTCATAAGAAGAATGCAAAGCGGGGAAAGTTTCATTTGTTAAAGGAATATCCGGGGGCTCGTTGAGATGCAGTGTGTCATCCGAACTTACGGCTATACGGGGGTTTGTTCTGTCGGAAGTATGGAACGAGTTTTCATGATTCCCGTCGCTTTCATCTTTTACCGTGGAGTTGAGCGTGTTGATTGCCGTATCATTCGATTTGGGATTTTTTGCCATGACGCCGCCGTTATCTGTTATAGGATATCTTTCGGATTCGTCCGGCGTGCTTGCGGGAGAGCTTTCGCTTGTTCTTTTATCGGATATATCCGAAGTTTTTATCTGCTCTGCTTTAGAGTTATTTTCAGTATGAGAGAATCTGCTTGCAAACTCATATTCGCTGTCCGCGATTTTTTCAAAAGCGTCTCGGTGGAGCTTTATCATTTCCGTATATGGAAGTTCTTCCGTGTACGACGGGACTATATCGGGAGAGCTTTTTGCGTAGTCGGCGGACGAAGCACGGTTGTCCGAACGGTGTATGTATTCGTTATATCCGTGTGATTTGTAATTCTGCGTTACGATTTGCGGATTTTCGCTTCTTTTTTGAGTTGAATCCGGATTAACATCAAAGGCGGAATCGCGCATAGCTTCCGTGAGAGTCAGCTGATCCTCTTTTTTTCGCGGTGCGTCGAGCGGAACGAAAGCATTCATTAGTTCTCGTGATGTTTGCTTCTTTTTCCCTGTAATAGAGTCTGAGGCTGTGTACGTACTGCCTGTTTTTATTGAAAGCTCAGGACGTTTTGCCGCCGAATCAAGCGCAGACAGCGTAGCGTAGTATACCGCATCGAAAATAAGCTTTTCGTTTGCGAATTTTACCTCAAGCTTTGAAGGATGTACGTTTACATCAACAAGTTCAGGGTTAACTTCTATGTTTATAACGCACATTGGGAACTTGTCGTGCGGTATTTTTGATAAAAACGCCTGTTCAACGGCGGCGGAAGCAGTTTTGCTTTTCACGTAGCGTCCGTTTATGAAGAAGTTTTCCATATTTCTGTTTGAACGGAACATATCCGATTCTGAAATATATCCCGTGAGGTGTATACCGTTTTCAGCGCGATCGACTTTAAGCAAACGCTTCGCAACATCGCGCCCGAAGAGAGCCCACATAGTTTCGGAGAGATTTCCGTGGCCGGCAGTCATGAATTTTACTTCCCCGTCGCTTATGTATTTTATGGAAACGTCGGCGCGGGAGAGGGCTATTTTTTCGACTACCGCGCTGACAGCGGCGGCTTCCGTAGAGTCTTTTTTTAAAAACTTGCGTCTTGCGGGAACGTTGAAGAACAGATCGTCTACGATGACGGAAGTTCCCTCCGGACATCCGACTTCGGTAAAGCTTGTTATTTCTCCTCCGGAGGATTCAAGAAGAGCGCCCATTTTCGAGTCGGCGGTTTTTGAGAAAATCTTCATTTTTGAAACGGAAGAAATTGCAGCCAGAGCTTCTCCGCGGAATCCGAGAGTTGATATTCCGGTGAGATCGGAGGCGTCCTTGATTTTGCTCGTGGCATGGCGAAGGATAGATACGGGGAGGTCTTCCGCGTCCATACCGCAGCCGTTGTCGGTAACTCTTATGGAAGCAACTCCGCCGCGGCGAATTTCTATCGTGACGACGGTTCCGCCGGCGTCAATCGCGTTTTCGAGAAGTTCTTTGACAACGGAAGCCGGACGGTCAACGACTTCGCCCGCCGCGATAAGGTTTGCGACATCGAAGCCGAGTACGTTTATTTTCCCCATTTTAACCTCCGTTTCGTTTATTTTTTATCTTTATGTTTTTTTGTAAGTTTCAGGTTGTGAATATTTGTAAAAACGTTCGAAGTCTTTTTCTCCGTTCTGATGAAAAACAAAGACGGAGATTTTTGCGGGCGAGAAGCTGTCAAAGAAGCTTTTTCCACTCATAAATAAGGTTCATAGCTTCTATCGGGGTCAGAGTGTTTATGTCTGTTTTTTTCAGTTTTTCTTTTATTTCTTCAGCCGCGGCGTCAGAGAAGCATAAATTCATTGAAAGCTCTTCTTTGTGCGCCGTGTTTTTTTTCGGTTTTACGCTTACTTTTTCGCCCGCTTCAAGGTCGCGCAGTATTTCTTTTGCGCGGCGTGTGACTTCTCCGGGAACTCCGGCGAGTCTTGCGACTTCAATACCGTAGCTGTCGTCGGTCGGACCTCTCACGATCTTTCTTAAAAAAGTGATGTCCTCGCCTCTTTTTTTGGCTGCGATGTTATAGTTTACGATTCCTTTTATTTGTTCTTCAAGTTCGGTAAGCTCATGGTAGTGAGTTGCGAACATGGCTTTCGCGCCTATTTTGCGGCTTACCGTGTATTCGGCTACCGCGCGGGCTATGCTCATACCATCATAGGTGGATGTTCCGCGGCCTATTTCGTCGTAGATGATGAAACTGCGGGATGTGGCGTTATTTAGTATATATGCAACCTCACGCATTTCTAACATGAACGTAGATTGCCCGGAGGCGAGATCGTCTGACGCGCCTACGCGGGTGAATAATTTGTCGGCTACCCCGATTTTCGCGTAAGAGGCGGGAACGAAAGAACCTATCTGCGCCATAAGGATAATGAGCGCGGTTTGACGCATATATGTGGATTTACCCGCCATATTGGGGCCGGTTATGAGCATGAGGGAGTTGTCTTCGGTGTCGAGGTATGCGTCGTTCGGAACGAAATACGAATCCGGGACGAACTGCTCGACTACGGGATGACGTCCGTTTTTTATATCGATAACGTTTCCTGCGTCTACAATCGGGCAGACATAAGAGTTTTGCGACGCGACTTCGGCGAGGGAAATAAAAGCGTCGAGCTTGGCAAGCGCGCGTGCGCTTTGTCTTATGCGGGAAGCTTGAACGTTTACGGCGTCGCGCACCTTTACGAAAATCTCATACTCGATAGCTTTAAGCTTGTCGTCCGCTCCGAGAATGGTGGCTTCCATATTTTTAAGCTCGTCTGTTATGTAGCGCTCTTTATCGGACAGCGTTTGTTTTCTTATGTACCCGTCGGGTATAGAATCGGCAGCTGAGCGCGGAGCTTCAATGTAATATCCGAAGACTCTGTTGTAGCCGATCTTCAAATTTTTGATGCCGGTTTTTTCTTTTTCTTCGGCTTCCGCTTTTTTTATCCAGTCTTTTCCGTTATTCATAATATAGCGGAGTTCATCGACGTCGGAATTGTATCCATCCTTGATGATTCCGCCCTCTCTCACGATAAACGGAGGGTTTTCGTCGATTGCCTCGTCTATGAGAGAGCATATATCCGAGAGCTCGTCAAGCTCATCGTATATTTTTTTGAGTTCTCCGCTTTTTATATTTGATATAAGAGCACGGATATCGGGGATAACGGAGAGTGTCTGCGCGATAGCTCGGAGATCGCGTCCTCCAGCGGTAGCGTATGTCACCTTTGTTATGAGTCTTTCGAGATCCAAAACGGGAGAGAGCAGTTCTCTTAACTCCTCTCGCAGTACGAAGTTGTCATATAATTCTGAGACCGCCTGTTCGCGGTTTAATATTTGAGTGAGATTTGTGAGAGGATGTTCGATCATTTGTCTTAAGAGTCTCGCGCCCATTGAGGTACTCGTTTTGTCGAGTACCCAGAGAAGAGATCCCCGTTTTTCTTTAGAGAGCATTGTTTCGCAAAGTTCGAGGTTTCGGCGCGTTGACGAGTCCATTTCGAGAAACTGCGACGACTCGTAGACGTTCAGAGATTTTAAGTATGATATGTCACATTTTTGCGTGTCGGCGATATATTTAAGGGCAGCTCCGACCGCGATTATAGCAGACCGAGGCTTTCCCGCTGTTTGTTCCGGAGAAAACTGAGCTTCGGTGCGTTCGATCGCCTCATCGGGAACAAAAAACGCCGATGCAGACTCGGACACGGAGGTTTCCATGCGAGTCTTTATGTGTTCGGCTATTTTCGGGAGAGATTTTAGCGCAGCGCTTATTATTATTTCCTTCGGATTATATGTTGACAGCTCGTTTATGACTGACTCAGCCGACAGCGTACCCGAAAATGAAGTAGCGGAAATGTAAGCTGTTGAGATATCGGCAAAGCACATCCCGAGTGAATCTCCGTCAAAATATATCGTGGCAAGATAATTGTTGGATTTTTCGTTTAATAAGTCAGTCTCAATAAGCGTACCCGGAGTGATAATGCGCGTGACCTCGCGGCGAACTATCCCACGGGCTGCTTTCGGATCCTCAACCTGTTCGCAGATTGCTACTTTATATCCTTTTTCGATTAGCTTGCCGATATATGGTTCGCACGAATGATACGGAACCCCGCACATAGGCGCGCGTTCTTCTTCGCCGCAGTCTCTGCCGGTGAGGGTGAGTTCAAGCTCTGCCGATGCCACCTGAGCGTCATCAAAAAACATCTCGTAGAAATCCCCGAGACGATAGAAGAGAATGAAATCGCGGTATTTGTTTTTTATTTCAAAATACTGCTGCATCATCGGCGTCATATGGCTCACCTCTCATAGAAAAAATGTTGAAGGCACGGTTCGCTTTGCGGAAATGACATTCCGTTTTTTTCTGAACAGCGGATCAGTGCTCGTGACCGCAGTCTGAATGGCAGCAGCTGCAATCGTGAGCGCAGGGGCGCTTACCGGTGATAGCGAACTGAAGCTCTCCGTATATTTCATTTGAAAGAGCGTCGAACGCACTCTTTGCCGCAAGATAAGAAGTATAAACCTCATGATTCGTGATAGCGTCGTAAAGTTCGTCTATGCGTGCCTGAACAGCATCGCGCGCGTCATCGTCGGCTTCATTATCTTCACCTTCGGCTTTGGCGAAAGTGTCGGCGAGAATATTCTGCTGTGCGTTGTACTCGGCGATGAGAGAGTTAAGTTCTTCCGAACGTTCGTAATCTTCAATAGATTTTTCGATATTTTTGCATCTTTCATCCTCACGCACAAGAGCGCCGAGAGCGGTGATAAGATCTTTCATTTCTTTAGAGAGCATTTCTTCCATGTTTTCTTCCATCCTTTTTATATTTATAATAATTAAAACCGCCTTTATTTTAATAAAGAGGCGTATTGTTTTGCAACGGTTACTGTATTTCTCCTTCGAGACAGAACGTCTGAACGGATGTGATTTTAACGTTTACAAATTCACCTATCAGACTTTTTTCCGCCGCAAAGTGAACGGGGCGCACGGGGTCTCCGCGACCCGTGAGCATATTCGGGTCGTTTTTGCTGACATCCTCCGCGAGAACACGTATAGTTCTTCCGATAAAGCGCGAGTTTCTCTCATCAGAGATATTGTTCTGGAGTTTTATCATTCTCTCAAAGCGCTTGGTCGATACCTCATGAGGCACCTGATCCGGCATGGAGGCTGCGGGAGTTCCGGAACGCGGGGAATATATAAATGAGAAAATCATGTCGTAGCGGACAGCTTCAAGCATACGGAGTGTATCTTCGAAATCCTCATCCGTTTCGCCGGGAAAGCCGACTATTATATCCGAGGTGATCGAAACATCGGGCACGGCTTTCTTTAATTTTTCTATCTTTTCGAGGTAAGAAGAAGAATCGTATTTTCTGTTCATCGCGTTCAGTATTCTGTCAGAACCTGACTGCACAGGAAGATGAAAATGCTTAACAATCTTTTCTTCCGTCGCCATAGCTTCAATGAGACGATCGGAAGCGTCTTTCGGATGACTTGTCATAAATCTGAGACGGAAGTCGCCGTCGAGAGCGCATATCCTATGCATAAGCTCTGCAATGTCGACGCCGTCTCCGCCGTTATACGAGTTCACATTCTGCCCGAGCAGAGTTATATCACGCGCACCGCGGCCGATAAGCAGTTTTGCTTCCTCAAGAATATCCGATGCACGGCGGCTTCTCTCGCGTCCGCGCACATACGGAACTATGCAGTACGAGCAGAAGTTGTTGCAGCCGTACATTATAGAGAGCCACGCCATGTGTTTGGATTCGGGAGCAATCGGAATTCCCTCCGATATCTTCCAGTCCTTGCTTAAAATAAATTTGCGACCGCCGCCCGAGAGAGCGTCATGCACAAGCGAAGGAAGAGTCAGAAGCGCTCCGGTGTCAAATGTAAATGAAACATAAGGATAGCTCATTTTGAGCTTTTTCGCGCGGTTCTCTTGCGTAACCATGCATCCGCCGACTCCGATTATGACTTCGGGATCCGCATCCTTTATGTGTTTGTACTGACCGATTATTGAAAGAGCTTTTTTTTCGGCGTGTTCGCGTACCGCGCAGGTATTCACGAGAATGAGTTTTGCTTCTTCGGGGGAGAGCGCCTTGCGGTATCCCATCATTTCGCAAAGTCCTGCAATACGTTCACTGTCAGCTTCATTCTGCTGACAGCCGAATGTTTGTATATAATATCCGGGGGCGCGATCGCCGATTCGTCCTGCATCACGGTGAATTTTTGCTGTTTTTTCGGCTATATTCAGTTCGGATTGAACATCGGGGTCTGTCATTCTTGATTCAATATAGTTTTCTGCCATAATTGAGTGAAGTATTCCTTAAAAAATTATTTCTTATTTTCTTCTTTATAAATGAGTTTATAGTCTGATGAAGTCATGATGAAATCTTCTTCGCCGAGTCCCGGAGTCAGAACGACTTGTCCGTCTGAGGTGACGAATATCGCTTCAAAAGGTATGAGGCGGGTTTCATAAAAATCAAGCGCGCCGTCAAGACCCATCACGAAAAGCGCTGTGGAGAGCGCGTCCGCAGAGGCTCCGCTCTGCGCGTATACAGCTACGCTTGAGAGTTCCGTGTCTGCGGGGTATCCTGTTTTCGGATCCATTATTTGATGATACTTTTTGCCGTCCTCTTCAAAGAAGCGTTCATAGTCCCCTGAAACTGAGATAAATCCGGATGGAATATACATATATCCTATCACCGCGTCGCTCTTTTGAGGATCTCTGATACCTATTTTGTAGGTTTTTGAATCTTTTTTTTCGCCGATTACCCCTACGTTTCCGCCTATTGAAATAAGAGCATACTTAACGTCTGTGGAATCGAGATATTCAAGAATCCTTTGCGCTGCGACACCTTTACCGATTCCGCCGAAGTCGATTTTTGCGTCGGGATCACTTTTTTTAACGGAATCTCCCGCAAGAGTGAATTTGTCTGAGCCGGTGTGCGTCAAAGCTGCTGTTATATCTTCGGGTTTGGGGACGGGACCGCCGCCGTTTACGTTCCAAATTTCTGTAAGAGCGCCGAGGGTGTAGTCATATGCGCCGTCTGTGAGCGCGTTTACGGAATAGGCAGCTTCGTAGGCTGAGGTGAAAATCTCGCTCGGAGAGAGAAGCATATCCACTTTTCCGTTTAAGAAATAAACTTCTCATTCGGTATTGTACGAAGAAAGGGCGGCGTCGACGTCCGCAATGATATCGGCGCATTTTTTTGAAATGTCCGTGAGATAATCTTCGGTAAGGCGACCTCCGTTTTTTGAGGAGTTTGAGAGCTTTAATGCTATATAAGTGTCAAGAGCAAAAAAGTCGAAAGTCGTGTACTCGTCTCTGCTTGCAGAGCATGATGAGAAAAGAGCGGGAGAAACCAGTACGATAACGGACAAAAAAGCCGATACAATACGTTTGATCTTAGTTTTCATGATTCACCTTTTTATTTTATTTGTTTTTCTTCAAATATAAACCGAGGAAGTATATTAAGTATAACACCGCATGTTCCGCCGAAAATGACGGAGGCGAAAAGAAGAATCGGGGAATACGATAAAGCCGCTTTTTCGAAAACGATTGCCGCGGCGGTCAACTGACCGAGATTGTGCGAAGCGGCGCAGATTACGGATATGCCGATAAAGCTGAAAACTCGGACTCTCTTTAAGATAATAAGAGACAGAATAACGAAGGAAGCTCCGGCAAGAGAAAAGAAAAACGAAGTAATACTTCCGAAAAGGAGCGAAAGAACGATAACTTTCGCAAAAGAGACAGCTGCCGCATCAGCCGAGGAGAGACGGTAAGCGGCGGCTGTTATCGCTATATTTGACAAGCCGAGCTTAAATCCTGGAAGCGGGATGAGAGCCGATATGGGAAAGAGTGATTCTACGAAAGACATAATGAGAGCGGCTGCAAGGAAGAGAGCGTCCTCAGAGACGCGATGCGAGATATTTTTATCCTGCAATGAAGTCTTCTTCATCCTGAAAAGCCTCCTTTGCACTGATTGATACCGCGGTTTTTGCCGGAACACAAACTATGGATTCTCCGGAAGAGGATATCTTCCCCGTTTTTTCGCAGTATTTGTCGGGACAGTCGGAATCGCGCACATATACCGATCCGTTCTCTATAATTATTGTAAGAGTGTGACCGTTTGAGCTTATACTCACCTCTCTGTCGCTGTAAAGATCGAAAGAGAGAGAAGCGGTATCATATTTGATGATTACGCTTTTTCCGTTTTCACGGTTCCGGATGAAGAATAAAAGCGTGACAGCCGCAATGATGATAAAGCAGATTACTGCACAGTCAGCGAAAGTAACGCGTCTGCGTGGGACATATGTTTTCATAGACATATAAAAAACTGTATGAATATATAATATGAGAATACAATTTATCAACTTATTATACATGATTTTATGAGTTAAGTCAAGGAGAGGAGCGACAAAAAGAAAGAGTACATGATGAAGAATGCGTAATTCCGTCATTTTTCGCAAAGGAGGATTAATTATTCGGTGTGGTTAGAAAATATCGGGCGATGGAAAATAAAAAAGACCTGCAAAAAAGCAGGTCTTTTATGCGGAAAACGGGACTTGAACCCGTACGGAGAAATCCACACGCCCCTCAAACGTGCGCGTCTGCCAGTTCCGCCACTTCCGCATTTGACTTATCGTCAACGATGACATTATACAACAAAAATCATTTGTTGTCAATGGTTTTTTATAAAAAAGAAGAGTATGTTGTGTGTAGGTGATATATTGATAAGTGCGGGCAGAAAACACGTGAATACAAGCAAACTGCCGTAACAGCAGCGGCGCGAGCAGAAAACGTTCCGTTTTTTCTTTTTCACTTACGAACTGTCTCGCCATTCGGAAGGGAGAGGATGATTGGTTCAGAATCGGAGACAATAAAAAGACCTGCAAAAGCAGGTCTTTTATGCGGAAAACGGGACTTGAACCCGTACGGAGAAATCCACACGCCCCTCAAACGTGCGCGTCTGCCAGTTCCGCCACTTCCGCATACGACAAGCATATTTGCCTGTCGACGGATGATATTATATCACAGCCGATAAGGTTTGTCAATAGATAAAATCAAAAAATCGGTAAAAACTCATCGGCAGTCCTCTAAAACCACCATACTTTATTGTTTACCGCTATGCATATCATATCAATAAGCCATAGAAAGGGAAAGCCGATTATAAGAAGCACGATGCCGAGTACAATTCCTGTTGAATTATTTTCATCGATACTTTTTGCAATCCTGTATAATACCCATACAATATCAAGTGCGGGAAGAGCGAGAATGAGTTTTGCGATCAATGGAAGAGAATCAAAGGCATTTACTATTTCTCTCATCTAAAAAGCCTCCATAATTGTTATTGTGGTACTAATATACGACATATTTCCGCTGAAATCAATAACTTTTTCTAAAATTAACCGCTTTTTAAGAGTATTTTAATGTTGGTTCTGTCGGAGTGAATAAAGTAAAAACAGAAGCTTTGCCAAAAGATCTCACGCTTATAATTCTAATGTAAAATGTGATCATAACGTCTTTTAACAGTTATTTCGCTTTCAACATTTTTTTCGCGAGAGCGAAACAGATAACGGTAAAGAAATACGGATATTAAATAGTCTATTGTTTTCAGTTGAGAGTAAAAAATAACGGGTACCTGTTTTTTACACCGAATACCCGTTATTTGGTTACAACTTTGACGTACATACAATAACCGTAATCTTTAGGATTAGTTTTCTGTAAGCAAAGTAATTTATTTAAGCGTAAGCTGCGGCTCCGCGTGATCCGTGATACATTCTTTTGTGATAGTTACTTTCTTCACATCTTTCCTGGAGGGAAGAGTAAACATAATGCCGGTCATTATCTCCTCGAGTATTGAGCGGAGTCCGCGCGCTCCGGTATTTCTCTCAAGAGCGCGTTCGGCGACCGCACGAAGTGCGTCAGGCGAGAATTCGAGTTCAACGTCATCCATTTCGAGAAGCTTTTTGTACTGCTTGACGAGGCAGTTTTTCGGCTCCGAGAGTATTCTCACAAGCGCGTCGCAATCAAGGTTTTCAAGTCCCACGATAACGGGGAGACGGCCTACCAGCTCCGGAATAAGTCCGAATTTTACGATATCATGAGCGGTAACGTCTTTGAAGATACCGTCTTTCAGCTTTTCTTCTTTTTTCTTTATTTCTCCGCCGAAGCCGATGGATGACTGACCTTTACGCTGTTCGATTATTTGATCAAGCGTGTCGAATGCGCCTCCGCAGATAAACAGGATGTTTTGCGTATTTATCTGGATAAATTCCTGATTCGGGTGCTTTCTTCCGCCCTGAGGAGGAACGTTTGCTACGGTTCCTTCCAGTATTTTCAAAAGCGCCTGCTGAACACCCTCTCCGGAAACGTCCCTTGTGATAGAGCGGTTTTCGCTTCTTCTTGAAATTTTATCAATCTCATCAATGTAGATGATTCCGCGCTCTGCGAGTTCGATATCATAGTCGGCAGCCTGAATGAGACGAAGTAAGATATTTTCAACATCCTCACCAACGTATCCGGCTTCGGTTAGAGTTGTAGCGTCCGCTATTGCGAACGGAACTTTGAGAGTTTTTGCGAGGGTTTGGGCAAGAAAAGTTTTGCCGACTCCGGTAGGACCGATGAGGAGCACGTTGCTTTTCTGTATTTCAACGTCGTCTGATTCGGGAGCTTCGGTATTTTTCTTTGACCTTTTAAGCTTTGCGGCGGCGTCGTTTTGTATGAGTCTCTTATAGTGATTGTAAACTGCGACCGAAAGTGCGATTTTTGCGTTATCCTGTCCTATGATATACTGATCGAGAGTCTCTTTTATCTCCATAGGAGTTGGCAGAGTATCTGAAACAAGCTCAGTCTGGGCGTTGTCTGAGAGGTGATCGAAAATTATATCGTTGCAGGCATCGATACATTTATCGCAGATATATATACCGGTTGGAGACGGGATAAGGAACTCGACCTGATCTTCGTTTCTTCCGCAGAAAGCGCAGGAACGCGAGATCTGTATCCGCCCGTTGTTTGTGTTCTGAGCCATTGTGAAAAACCTTTCGTTTTTGAAGTTTTGATTTCACTTACGGGCGGTGTTCGATAACTTTATCGATAAGTCCGTAAGCTGCGGCAGCGTCAGCGTTCATAAAGTTGTCTCGCTCCGTGTCGCGAGCGATCTCTTCAAGCGGACGCCCCGTATTTTTGGCAAGGATGTTATTTAGACGTTCTCTTGTCTTTAATATATGATCGGCTTGGATCTTTATGTCTGTCGCTTGACCTTGAGCGCCGCCAAGAGGCTGGTGTATCATAATTTCGCTGTTGGGGAGAGCAAGTCTTTTTCCCTTTGTTCCGGATGAAAGGAGGAAAGCGCCCATAGAGGCAGCCATGCCGACGCAGATCGTACACACGTCGCACTTAATGAAATTCATTGTGTCATATATTGCAAGTCCTGCGGAGACTGAGCCTCCGGGGCTGTTTATATAAAGGGAGATATCGCGGTCGGGGTCTTCTGCTTCAAGGAAAAGAAGCTGTGCTACCACGAGAGAAGCGGTTACGTCGTTAACCTCGTCGGCAAGAAAAACGATTCTGTCGTTTAAGAGTCTCGAATAGATATCGTAAGAACGTTCACCTCGGTTGGTCTGCTGTACGACCATTGGAACAAGTGCCATAATACACCTCCGTTATTAAATAAAAATTATACTTAGTTATATTTTGCCGAAAACGGTAAAAGCGGCGGAGGGTGGAAATATGTTTTTTTACATAAAGCGTCCTCCGGCGACAAAAAACGGTCTTTCGGAAACAATACCGCTGCACCGAAAAGAGAACGGGCAGCGGCAGAGAACTTTTAGATTATTCGGCGTCTTTCTTTTCTGTTTCTTCAACGTCGGTAATAATTGCTTTATCGCGAACGAGTTCGATAGCCTTCTTGACTTTGAGATCTTCGGCAACGGCGTCACGGTCGACAACTTCTTTAATTTTGTCGACTTCCATGCCGTAAGCTTCGGCAAGTCGTGCGTATTCTGCATCAATTTCCTCGTCGCTTACTGCAAGATTTTCAAGAGCCGCGATCTTTTCAAGTGCAAGGCGGGTTTTTACCTGACGTTCGGCGTCGGGTCTCATCTGCTTGCGGAGAGAGTCGAGATCAAGACCCGTGTACTTAAAGTAAGTGTTGAGGTCAAGACCGTTCATGCGGAGTTTGTTGTCATAGTCGCGGACAAAGTTTTCTGTTTCGTTTTCAAACATACACTCGGGTATGTCTGCTTTAAGCTTTTCTATAAGAGCTTTTACGAGAGCGTCGTCAACAGCGCCGTCTGCGCGTTTTTTGTGATCTTCTTCGATTTTTGCCTTTATATCCGCTTTATATTCATCGAGGGTATCAAATTCGGAAACGTCGCGTGCGAATTCATCGTCGAGAGCGGGAAGTTCATTGAATTTGATTTCCTTGAGAACGCATTTGAATGTTGCATCTTTTCCCTTGAGGTTTTCGGCGTGATAATCATCGGGGAATTTAACGTTTACGTCAAAGCTGTCGCCAACGTTATGACCGATTATTTGATCTTCGAATCCGGGAATGAATTGACCGGAACCGAGCTTTAACTGATGACCTTCAGCCTTGCCGCCGTCGAAAGCCTTACCGTCGACAAATCCTTCAAAGTCAATGGTAACTATGTCGTCCTTCTGTGCGGGACGGTCTGTTATATCTACGAGACGGGAGTTTCTGTTCTGTACGCGGGAGAGTTCATCGTCTACTTCGGCGTCCGTTGCGTGAGAAACCGGGCGATCCACAGCGATACCTGTGTATTCGGCGATTTCGACTTCGGGCTTTGTGAAGAATGTAGCCGTAAGAACCACGCCGTTTTCGTCGATGGAAACAACGTCGAATTCGGGACGGCTTACGATATCCTTAATGTCGCGTACAGCGTCAGTGTATGCGTCGGGAATAACCTCGTTTATAGCATCTTCGTAGAAAACTTCCTTGCCGTACATTTTTTCAACGAGAGCGCGGGGAGCTTTGCCCTTACGGAAGCCGGGGATAGTGATATTTTTAGAGGATTTTTTGAAAACTTTATTAATTGCGTCTTCAAAAACAGCATGGTCCACGTCGAATGTGATCTTGTGCTGATTTGCAGCGATATTTTCCTGTGATTTCAGGCTCATTTTTGATTCTCCTTGATGTTTATATAACTTGAATATTTAAAAACAAACAATACGTATCCGCATAACTTTTTATATTGTACAATTATTCCGCGCCAATGTCAAGAGTATTTATTCAAAAGAATTTTAACAAAACATGAATGTTTCTGAGGATTTTTAAATCTGCGGGAAAGCATCGGTTCTGTACGGAATAAAATCGAGAAAATCCGCCGAGATTAGAGTCATTTTCACTCCTTCGTACACCGTAGACTGCGGAACGGAGTATTTTCCATGTATATGTCCGAAGAAACAGTTCTTGACGGCATGTTTTTTCATAACGTCGACTATCGGCCGGCACACGAAATCTCCGAAAACGGGAGGAAAATGCAAATATACGAGAACGGGTGAGCCATTATGCTTTTCACGCAGTTTCTCTGCGGCATCAAGCGAAAGCTCAAGCCTGACGCACTCGCGTGCGACTATTTTTTTATAGTCCGTCGGCGATTGAGTATTTTGGAATTTTGGTTCGATATACCAACCGCGGCTTCCGGCGATTATGGCGCCTTCCGCGAAAAAAGCGTTGTTTTGGAGAAAATCTATCGATGAAATGCCAAGCTCTCCGAGAAACGATTTCATCTTTGCTACGGTTGCCCACCAGTAGTCGTGATTCCCGCGGGAGATAATTTTTTTCCCGGGAAGGGAGTCTATGAAAAGAAGATCATCTGCCGCTTCCGCAAGCTCCATAGCCCACGAGATGTCTCCGGGGATAACGACGGTGTCGGTATCCGTAACGAGACGGCTCCAATTTGTTTTTATTTTTTCGGTGTGTCCTGTCCAGCGGCTTCCGAATTTGTCCATGGGTTTGTTTGCGGTGTGTGACAGATGAAGGTCGGCTATCGAATAAAGCGCCATGGCGTTATACTCTGAAAGGGAGAGCGGGCATATCGGACGGATCTATTGTTTCCGAGAAGCGAACGTTCATGGTGAGAGTGCGCAGAAGCGGAGCAGGTATTTCGGTTGAAGTTTTTTCGGAAAGTTTTTTTAATAAAGGCATAAAGTCCTCTTCCGAGCCGGAGACGTCAAGACCGAGAGCTTCCGATACGGCGGGTGCGAATTTATACGGACTTGCGGTTGAGGCGAGCACCGTGGGAGTCGAGTCTCCGGTTTCGGCGCGGTATTTCTTCACGCACCCTAGACCGACCGCGGTGTGAGGATCGATGAGATAAGCTTCATTATTAAATGAATCGGCTATCGTTTGCTTTGTTTCGGTTTCATTCATTGAGTATGCGGAGAAGAGAGATCTTATTTTTTCCATAAGAGCGGCGGAAGCGGTGTATTTTCCTTTTTCTTTAAGCTCTTCCATAAGCGAAGCGGTAGTTTTAGGATCGCTCAGCACGGAAATAAGTCTTTCAAGATTACTTGAAATAAGTATATCCATAGAGGGGGAGATAGTTTTGTAAAACTCTCTCGTTCTGTCGTAGACGCCTGTGTTTATGAAATCGGTGAGCACATTATTGCTGTTTGAAGCGCAGATGAATCGGTTTACGGGAATACCGATTTCACGCGCGATGTAGGCGGCGAAAATATTTCCGAAGTTTCCGGTGGGGACGGCAATATTTATTTTATCTCCCATGGAAATTTTTCCGTCATTTATAAGATCGCAGTAAGCGGACACATAGTACACGATCTGCGGAGCAAGGCGTCCCCAGTTTATTGAGTTTGCGCTGCTGAAGAAGAAGCCGTTTTTATCTGCTTTTTCGGCGAGAGCGCGATCTGCGAATATAGCCTTGACGCCGTTTTGCGCGTCGTCGAAGTTGCCGCGGACTGCCGCCACATAAACATTGTCTCCGAGAGTTGTCTGCATTTGAAGCTTTTGCATACGGCTGACGCCGTCTACGGGATAGAATACGGTTATCTTTACCCCGGGAACGTTTTTATATCCTTCAAGAGCCGCTTTTCCGGTGTCTCCGCTTGTTGCGACGAGAATGTGTGCGATGCGGCGTTCACCCGTCATTGAAAGAGCACGCGAGAGGAGACGAGGCATGATTTGGAGAGCCATATCCTTAAATGCGGAGGTAGGACCGTGCCACAATTCGAGAGAATATATACCGTCTTTCATTTCATGAATCGGTGCGGCGCCTCCCGGAAAACGCTTTTCCGAGTAAGCTTCGGCACAGTCGGCGGACAAAGCGGACGCGTCGTAATCATCAAGAAAAAGCCCCAGGATAAAAGACGCGCGTTCGGCATAAGTCATTCCGATAAGTTTTTTTATGTCGTCGCACGTAAGTTTCGGCATTTTTTCGGGGATATAGAGTCCTCCGTCGGGGGCAAGCCCTTCTTTTATAGCTTCAGCCGCGCTTACGTAATGCGGGCAGTTTTTTATGTCTCTTGTACTTCTGTATCTCATATTCGGACCTTTCTTTATCCATCGGATTTTTATGCTGATTTATAATGCAAAACTTGCAATACAAAGTTTATTATAATGCAAAGCTATCGGCAAAAGCGTGGCGGGATTTTTCGGGAATTTCCGCAACGAACATTAAATGTCGGCAGAGCGCAATATTTTCTTTTTTAATCCGGCAAAGCTTTTTTCATGAATGAGAACGCCGTGCCGTAGAATATATCATTTATTTCGTTTTCCGTAAAGCCCCGCTCGGAAAACAAAACAGGAAAACGACAGAGAGAGGATATGTCTCCGATATCGTCAGGAGGAGTCGTGCCGTCAAAGTCGCATCCGAACGCGACTTTATTTCGGATCAATGCAAAATAGTGTTCTATGTGGCGCAGAACGTATGAAGCGTCGGATTTTTCGGAGTCGGGAGCGAGGTGTGCCGGGCAAAAGCTTATACCGGCTATGCCGCCTAAAGAAACGAGACGGCAAAAACAATCGTCAGTCATATTTCTCGGATGAGGGGATACTGAAATGGAGTTCATGTGAGTTGCGATAGGTGAAACTCCGTATTTTTCACAGATATCCATTATATCTTCTGCTGATCTCCGTGAGGCGTGAGAAATATCCGGCGTTATTCCAAGCGCGCACATTTCGCCTACCGCCTCTTTCCCGAAGTCCGACAAGCCGATATCGGTGTCATATGCTCCTCCAAGAGAATTTTCTCCCCGCCAAAGAGGCGTTATAACACGGACTCCCGCGTCATAAAGTTCGCGCAGTCTTTCGGGTCTTCCGTTAATTATCCGAGCGTCTTCGAGAGTTATGATGAAATGTACGCCTCCTGCGCGATCGGCAGCGGTAAGCTCTTTTTTATTATTTATAAATCCGACTCCGTGTGCGTTTGCTTCACGCAAGAGGTACTCTCTTACATCGAAAAAACGTTTCCAGCCTTCTTCGTCCGAGAGAGTCTCAGATGTGAATATCGCGGTAAGTTCGATGTATTTTTCGTATTTTTCCGCCTTTTCTCGGGATATCTGCAAGTTGTTTTTTAAAAGGGAGGCTTTTTCTCGATAAAGAGCTGTTGCCGTGTCGCAGTGAAGATCAAAAAGAAACATAAACATTCCTCCGTGTGTAAAGTATAAATCGGAGCGTCAGAAGCTTAAATTTTTCATTCTTCCGGCGGAGAATTTTCCTTTCTTTTTTACTGCGTTTTCAAAGTGGCGTATGCTAAGGACTTTGTAAGTTTCGGAAAGCGGATCTATATAAACTTCTATGACGTCGATCCGCGGTGTAAGCTCAAGCGGATAAGTTTTTGTGTATTCGAGCGCCGCACGGATAAGAGCGTTTTTCTTCCTTTCGTCGACGCGGTCGGAAGGACGTCCGAACATATCGGGGCGGTCGGGGTACTGACGTCTTGTTTTTACCTCGGCGAATACGAGAAAATCACCGTCCTGCGCTATTATATCTACTTCCGAGTGACCGACATACACGTTTCTTGCAATTATATGATATCCTTTATCGGAAAGATACATAGCGGCGGAATTTTCACCGATATTGCCGAAGGTTTTTTTATCCATAAAGATTTTCCCGTCTTTAGTTTATTTTGATACGTGAAAGCGTAGGATAAGCGCCGTTGCAGCTTGTGGTTGGATTTTAGATACGCGCTTTTTTTGCGGATTCATTTTCGGCGAAAGCTTTTGCGAGTTTGTCGTGATCCCTTTCGAGAAACGAAAGAAACGTTCGCCTGTGTATCGGGCACGGACCGAACTCGAATAAAGCAAGCTTATGAGCAAATGTCGGATAACCTTTATGCGCGGCGAAACCGTATTCAGGATAAAGCGCGTCGTATTCCGCGCACATTCGGTCCCGCGTTACTTTGGCAAGTACTGAAGCGGCGGCTATTGACGGAGAGATTGCGTCGCCGTGAACAACGCACTGCGAAGGCGTGCCGAAATCTGTCGTTCGGTTTCCGTCTGCCAAAACGATGCCCGGGGGGCAGCCCAACAGTTCGGAAGCCTTATCCACAGCGCGGCGCATTGCTAAAAGTGAAGCGTTTAATATGTTTATTTCATCTATTTCCGATTCGCTTGCGGAAGCAATGCCGTATGCGGAGGCTGTTTTAATTATTTCGTCATAAAGCCGCTCGCGTTTTTTTTCGGAAAGTTTTTTTGAGTCGTCTAACCCGTCTATTGTTATTCCGACCGGAAGAACAACGGCGGCGGCTACTACGGGACCTGCGAGAGGTCCGCGGCCTGCTTCATCCGTTCCGCAGACTATACCGTACTGCTCTCTTACGTATGAATCAAATTGGCAGTCAAGCATTTTCAGACAGTTTCCTTTTTATATTTATCCGTGTTCGTTGTTTTGTTATCATAATGTTTTTGCTGTTTATTCCGACAAGAGCGATTTTTCAGGCGGCAATTCAAGCGTTATCGCGCCGATCTTTGCGCTTCTGAACTCATCGAGTACAATCTTTGCCGCACGTTCGGTGTCAAGATCTCCTCCCGAGATGAGAAAACCTCGTTTTCTCGCGACTGCTTCAAGTATTTCATAAGGTTTAGCTTCCGCGAGGGAATCGGGAGCAAGCTTGTAGCGCGTGCAGAATTTGTCCGGAGCCATCTTGTAAAGCTTTATGCAAAGTGCGGAAGCAAGCCCTTCCGTATCGAGTATTGCGTCGCGGATAGCGCCTGTGAACGCGAGATTTTCGCCGATTTCCCGTTCGTCGAACTTAGGCCACAGAACGCCCGGCATATCGAGAAGTTCGATTCCGATGTCGGTCGGCACCCATTGCTTAGTGAGCGTAACTCCGGGGCGGTTTTCGACTTTTGCTTTTTTTCCTCCGCTTAACTTATTTACAAGAGAGGACTTTCCGACGTTCGGAACGCCGACTATCATAGCGCGCACGCGCCTTCCGCTCATTCCTTTTTCTTCATAGCGTTTAAGCTTTTCAGCAAGGATCGAGCGTACTG
>CAKSJC010000002.1 GCA_934462885.1 uncultured Eubacteriales bacterium
GGTAAAACGCAAGCACGCATATGCGCCTAAAGATATATTCGATTTTTGCACATATGAGGGAAAGAACATTTCTCTCCCGTACAGGATGTACATTCCGAAGAACTACGACTGCGGAGAGATGTATCCGCTCGTAGTATTTCTGCACGGCGCGGGAGAACGCGGAGACGACAACCGCATACAGGTAGAGCGCCCCGGTCAGATGGATCTGATTTTTGCGGACTATGAAAGCCCGATATACGATTCTATCGTGATAGCTCCTCAGTGTCCCGCCGGACACCGCTGGGTGAACACTCCGTGGGAAGACGGAAACTATTCGGCAGATGATATTCCCGAATCCGACGAGCTTAAAGCGGTCACGAAACTGATCGACGAATGCTGCCGCGAATACAACGTAGACCGCGACAGAATATATATAATGGGTATCTCCATGGGCGGATTCGGCACATGGGATATGATAATGCGCCACGGCGAACGCTTTGCGTGCGCAATGCCCGTGTGCGGCGGCGGAGATCCGTCGTATGCAAACAAGTTAAAGAATATTCCGATACGCACATTCCACGGTTCGCGCGACGAGGCTGTTCCGGTCGCCTCAACCCGTGAGATGTTTGCGGCAATAGCGAAGGCAGGCGGAAAGAATATATCTTATACCGAATATGACGACCGCGGACACTGCGTATGGGACGAAGTTTTCCCGGACACTGACAATTTCCGTTGGATGTTTGAACAGAATCTCGCCGAGAGAAGAAAAAAATACGAAAAAGTAAAAAAAGCAAAGAGGTTCGCCATAGCGTCCGGAGCAGTAGGCGCTCTTGTTTCGATAGCGGCTTTTGTTCTGTCAAAGAAAGGAAAGAAATGAGAGATGCGTGAGTGTAACAACACTGCCGGATTTGACGTAAGTCGGGCGTTTGGTTTTTTTACATATCGCATGGGAGAACTTGAAATTCCATACAGATTTTATGTTCCCGCCGCAGTTAATAAAAGCGATTCGGTAAATGCGCCAAGACCTCTTGTCATATTTCTGCACGGCTCAGGCTCAAGAGGAAACGACAATACGGCGCCGCTTGAAAACGTGTTGGCAAAGGCTTTTCTTGATCCCGAAAATCCGATATTCGCCTCATATGTGCTTGCTCCGCAGTGCGGGAGCGGTCGTCAGTGGGTCAACACGCCTTGGGCAAAGGGAAATTATTCGGTTGACGCCACTCCCGAGTCGCCCGAGCTTGCCGCGGTTATCGAACTTACAAAAAAGCTTTGCCGCGAAAATAACATTGACCGCGGAAGAATATATCTGACGGGCGTTTCAATGGGAGGCTTCGGCGTATGGGATATGCTTGCGCGTCACGGAGAACTTTTTGCATACGCAATGCCCGTGTGCGGCGGCGGCGACCCGTCATATGCCCGGAAGATGAAAGATATCCCGATTTGTACGTTCCACGGATCGGCTGATGAGTCAGTACCCGTTTCCGGTACGCGCGAGATGGTTGAAGCCGTAAAGGCGGCAGGCGGAAAAATAACGTATACCGAGCTGAAAGACGCGCCCCACGCTATCTGGGACGGAGTTTTCAGCGATACATCAAACTTTATCCGAATGTTCGCGCAGACCCCCAAGCCCTGAAGCGCGGCTTTTGCCGAGGAGGGGGAATAACGCGCCTCTTAAAAACGGCACAAAATCCCGGACAAACCAAAAACAAAGGAGACGCAAATCCGTGCGGCAGGTTTTGGCTGTCGGTTCTGCATCTCTTTTTGTGTAACCGCTCTTCGGGCGCACGATATTTCCCTTGTAAGTTTAAGCTATTCTTGAATTGCGCGCGAAACATCAAGCCCACCGATCCCCTGTTCAAAAATTTATACTTTTCCATAAAGAAGCGCCACCCTTGCGCTATGTTATGAAATTACAGCTAAATAAGGAGAAATTTATGGGAATCAAAAGATTCACCTTCGGAACGCCCGAAAAATGCGTTCCGTCGCTTTACTGCGACAAATTCAACTACACGGAATCGGAGATATCGTATCCCGCTTCAAATTTTACATACAGGCAGACCTCGGGCGGTGCCGTAATCGAGTTCCCCGTTGAGGACGACTGCCGAATGTTCGGATTCGGATTACAGCTGAATTTGTTCAGTATGCGCGCTCGATCAGTCAAGCTCTCGGTAAATGCCGATCCCGAAACGTGGGACGGTGATTCTCACGCTCCCGTGCCGTTTTTCGTGACGAACAAGGGCTACGGAATGTATTTCGATACGGCAAGATATGCCGAATTCTTCTGCGGAAAGCAAAAGAATGACGCTTCGGGCAAAGAAATAGCGGACGGCGGAGCAGCCGACACCACAGATGAGCTTTACGCCGACCGCGGCGAGGCAGACTGCACAATGAGCGTTCGTATTCCCGGGGCGGTAGGTATTGACATATATGTTATTGAAGGCGAAAACATTACGGATATCGTAAAACAGTATAATATGCTCTCGGGCGGAGGTCCCGATATCCCCGAGTGGGGTCTCGGAATGATCTACCGAATGAATTCAAAATGGGACGCCGAAAAGATAAAAGAGACTGTTGATTATTTTGCCGAAAAGGATATCCCCTGCGGGGTTATCGGACTTGAACCCGGCTGGCAGACTCATGCTTATTCATGCACCTACAAATGGAGCGGGCTTTTCCCCGATCACGATGAGTTTATTAAGTATATGCGGGACCGCGGTATCCATGTAAATCTGTGGGAACACGCTTTCACTCATCCGACGGCTGATTTCCATAATGAAATAGCTCCGCATTCGGGAGATTATCTCGTGTGGGGAGGTCTTGTACCCGACTTTGCAACGGCTGAGGGCAAAAAGATTTTTGCGGATTATCACAGACGCTATCTCACATCGCACGGCATCGACGGCTTCAAACTCGATGAATGCGACTCAAGCGACAATACAGGCTGTTGGAGTTTCCCCCTCTCGGCGTCGTTTCCTTCCGGAATGGACGGAGAGCAGTATCATTCAATGTTCGGCGTGCTGTATTCAAAGGCTATACTTGAATCGCTTGACGGGCGGCAGACCTACGGTGAGGCTCGCAATATGGGCGCGCTTGCCGCGTCGTATCCGTTCGCGCTTTACAGCGATCTGTACGATCACAGAATGTTTATAAACGGAGTCGTGACCGCAGGATTCTCCGGGCTTCTTTGGGCGCCTGAAGTGCGGAGTGCGGAATCGGCAAAGGAACTCATCCGCCGTATGCAGGCTCTCGTGTTCTCGGCGCAGTTCTTAATGAATCCGTGGAACTATGACGCCGGAATACCGTGGGTTGCGCTCGACTGCGAAGATGAAGCGCGAGAACTTATCAAGCTGAGAGCAAGCCTTGTTCCAATGCTGAAAGCCGCGTTTGATGAATACCGCGATACGGGAAAGCCTCCGATACGCGCGCTTATAATGGATTATACCGACGACAAGGAAGCTCTCGTTATCTCGGACGAATATCTCTTCTGCGACGATCTTCTCGTCGCGCCTATCATTTGGAAAGGCAGAAATACTACCGACGAGCGCGACGTTTATCTTCCGACCGCCGACCGCTGGGTCGATTTCTTTACCGGCGATGACGTCGATATGACTCCTCCCGAAGGTAAACCTTACGGATGGATCCACGTAAAAACCACAGGCATACCCGTGTTTAAGAGAGTAAAATAAAAGACGTACTCTTGCATCCGTATAGGTGCGTCGTCTGATTTTGACGCATTTATACGGATTTTTACGATACGTCTATATTATTCCGCTGCGTTTCATCCGAATGCACGCAATATACAAAAAAAGCCTTTCGGCTTTTTTTGTATATTCACCTCACACGAGGATTTTTTCGGCTGTTTCCGATTCGGCGGATTTTTTCGAGATTATCGTACATTTAGTCACGTCGAGTATCGTTTCGCCGTCTATCTGCATTGCCGTCGGACGTTCGAATTCCACCGTGATCTCGCGGCCGCTCAATACGTCGACCGCTTTTTTGTGTTCGACGTGTTTTCCCGTAAAAATCGATGGAAATATCATGAGAGTTCGGAGCTTTCCCGTGCCGTGCATCACCATTGAGGAAATATTTCCTCCGTTGTTCAAACAGTCCTGATCCGGAACAGGCATCATTCCTCCTCCGTAGTAGCGTCCGTTCATCGTCGGAGCAAGCCACACTTTCTTATATTTATGCTTAACTCCGTCTACGGTTACGACGGCATTTGTCGGGTGGTAGTGGAACAAAAGTCCTTTTATTGCGATAGCGGTGTAGTTTATCTTTTTGTCGGATTCTGCGCGCATCTTGTCGCCTACTTCACAGCAGTACCCGTCGATTCCGTATCCGACGCCGTTCAGCACCTTAATGCTCTTTCCGTTCACTATAACCTCGGGAAGATCCTTTATGTACTCATTTATGCATACGGGCGGATCCCCTTTTTCATATCCGAGATCCCGCCAAAAATCATTCCCGCTCCCCACAGCGTAATAGTAAATATCGTTCGGTATGCTTAAATCCAACGTATCGTTTATGAATCTGTTCAGCGTTCCGTCTCCGCCCGCCACAAGAATTTTGTCATTAACATCTGTCTTTGAGAAAAAATCAGAGTATGATGCGATCTCCGTTATATCGTAAAAGTGTAAATCTGCATCCGTTAATATGTCGCGCAGCGTCATAGCCTCATCTTTTCCTCTTCCGTTATTTGCAAACGGATTGTATATCACGCGATACTTTTCCATTTTTACAAGTTCTCCTTCGTATTCAATATTCAATGTTTCATGAGATCAGTTTGTTGTATTTTTCCATCTCGCCGTCCGAAAGCGCGTTTTCACGCTCTTCCTTTTTATTTTTCTCGTAAAGATGAACCAATCGAGGTCTGTTGTTTCGTTGTATCATGATAAACGGAACATTCCCCAGAGAAAAAATGAGCGTTATGATAACTCCGCCCGCGCCCTCCCAAAGTCTTATGCATTGCAGTCCCGCAATAATCAGAAGAAAATGTATAAGCTCTGCAACACAGGTCTCGTGTATCAGTTCGGATAGACGTGATCTGTAATCTCCGCTTAAATTTTTCTGCGGCATTGCCCCCGGGAGAATCCTACTCATATCGGGAAGCTTGTTCTGCCACTTACGAACCTTAAGAATTCCGTAAAGCTTAGGTTCAAAGGAAAGTTGTCTGAAAAAAACAGAATTTGCGTCGGGCCTGTTCTCCGGGATCAGACGTCCCACGGCGAATGCAAGGCATCCTATAAAAGTCAGGTAAAGAAAACAGCGTAAGAAACCCATAAAATCACCATCGTTAGTATTAATATAAAATAAGGCACAACAATTAAGAAAACAGCTCAGCGCAAAACCTATATGATGGTAAGTGACAGGCATACCAAGAAAGATGATAACGATGAGTCGCTGCAGTTATTTTACCACAAAAAAAGAGAAAATCTACGATCTTTATCAAAACACGAAAAAAAAGTGAAAATTGTCCGGATAACGTGATACTCCACGTCGATTCAATCAAAAAAACGAATAAAAAACTTTACTTTTCCTCACAAACCGAGAAAAAACTGCCGCGCTTGTTTCGCTTCTATAACAAAGCTAAACCTCGGGAGCGGGGCGGTTTTCTTTAATTATAGGCTGATATTATCCCCACTCTATAATCCGGTCAGAAAGTTGGCATAGGATACGGTGGGAAATATTGTCAGTACACACAAAAGAGAAGACGAACCGACAAGTTCGGCGGCAAATCCCGGAGAAACGTTATATGTTTCTCCGAACATGGTGACAACTGCGGCGCAGGGCATAGCAGCCATAACCGCTCCGAATACGATCATATAATCGGGAAGTCCGCAAAGCCAAAGCATTGTCGACATCAAAATCGGCATTATCAGCAGTTTAACCGCGTTTGTGTAATAAACGGCAGGATTTTTAAACATAACTCTTAAGCTTCTGCGGCTTAGGTTCGCACCCGAAATTATAAGCGCGATCGGAGTACACATACTGTTCAGCGAGGATGCGAGCGAGTACACGGGAGAAGGGAGCGTCACGCCGCTTATAAAAATAAGAAAACCTATAATTGACGGAACCGTTCCGAAGTTTAAAAGCATTTTCCGCGGAGTTATCTTTATGTCATCTCTTCCGCGGGCGAAAATCTTTATTCCGAGCGACCACACAAACAGATGGAAGCTTATCACATAAAACGCCCCGCAGAACAAACCGAAATCCCCGAATATTGATTCGAGTATGGGGAAACCGATGAATCCGCAGTTCGCAAAAAACATACAGTATTCCGAAAGCTTGTGCTCGTCCGGTTTTTTTATCGGCTTCGCGAGGAGATACGCTATCCCTGCCATGACTGCATGCATACAAATTCCGAGAAGAAGTATCGTCAGCCCGGTTTTCAGATTCTCGGGAGAAAATTTCTGCGAAATCAAGGCGTTTATTATAAGAAACGGCTGACCGATCTTCAGTATTAGCGCGGACAGACGTTCGGTCGAAACTTCGTTCACGACTCCCACACGTCCTCCGACATATCCGACTGCCAGAAGAAGCGCGAGAGTCACAACGGTTGGTAAAAGTTCATTTACAGACATATTTCCTCACAGATCAAAGTTCAAAAAGGTATCACGGTTATTTGTCCTCAGTATATCCGCGGTTTGCGACGAACGGTGCGGAATATTCGTTATTTCGGGTATTTTCGTTACTCTTGGAATTTTCCTCTTCATAAACCGATCCGTAATCGGTATATTCATCGGATTCGTACGCGGAAAAATCACGCGCACGGTTCCGCAGCTTCTTCAGCCGCCTCCTGTTATACGGGATCACTATCGCAAGTGCGATAAGCTGAACGGCAATTATGCATAAAATAATCATGACGATCGGTTGTTTTGCCAGCTCAAGTATACTCCGTCTCCCGTCGCCGCCGGAATTATCGGACTCGGTCGTTTTTTCTTCAAAGCCGCAGTACACGCAGAGTCTTTCCCCGATCTCCGGGAACTCATGTCCCGTCGCGGGAGTCGTTTTTGTCATCACATCTCCGCACACCGAACAAACCTCTGTCAGTTTTCCCTCGTCGGTGCAAGTTGGTTTTACATCCTCCGTCACTTCGTAATCGTGCCCCGTCATAGGAAATTCTTCACTCGTCGTATATCCGCACTTCAGGCAAACTTTCTCTATTTTTCCGTTTTCCGTACACGTCGGATCCGTAGTTTCTTCCCGAAACTCATGCTCACAGGCAGGATATGTTTCAGTTATCTCGTCTCCGCAGTTCACACATTTTTCGGTGCGGTGTCCTTCTATGTTCCCGGTAGACTTTATATCTTCCGTTATTTCGTAGTTGTGTTCCTTTTTCGGAATAACCTCCGTTGTGCGGTGAACATCGCAGTCGTACCCGCGGTCGTTTAAGTTATACGATATCTGACATACGTATGTTATTCCGCCATCCTCGGTGCATGTCGCGGCGTATGAGGATTCCGCTCTCATAAAGTGCCGCTCGGGAGCCGGCGGAAGCTGTTCGGTATCCTTTTTTATGCCGCATATCTCACAGCGGTAGGATTTTGTTCCGTTCAGCGTACAGTTTGAGGGAAAGTCGACTGTTTTCTCATCGCCGAATACGTGCTCGTGTCCGAAATAGTAATCGCAGAGAGCTTCCGCTTCCGCGGCGGCAATCTTCTTTAAGTTTTCATCGGACTCAAGGATCGAGGCGTCTTTTTTGTTCGAAACGTAGGCGTGTTCGATTATTATCGACGGCGTGCCGAATTTCGATGACCATGTGATCATGCTGTAATAATCGCTTTTTACTCCGAGAGAAGATTCACCGGGCATATCCCACTGCATCTCGTCACTCCAGTAATATATACCAAGCGAGTCCCCTGTATCTTCGCGCGTCTTGACTTTACCGCGGCGTATCGGGACCGATTCCGAAATATCGTCGAGAATCATTACCGCAAGATCGGAAGCGTTATACCTGTCAATAACGGACACGTAAGCTTCGCTTCCGTCTACCGATGTCGAGTCATTGCTGTTGCAGTGCAGACTGAGCATTAGGTCGGCATTGTAAGTCAATATGTTGAGCGCCCGCGAAAGTTTATTCAGATATGTATCGTCTTCTCTTGTCATGTAAACTTCAAACCGTCCGTCGGCGAGAAGTTCGTCACGCAGATATCCCGCAATCAGAAGATTGTATTCTTTCTCCGTCTTCGGAGCATTTGCCGCGCCTCCGTCAATGCCGCCGTGACCCGCGTCGAGTATTATTACGGCGCGTTCGTCGGCAGCCGTGTCCTCACCCTCGGCGTAACATAATACCGTCGCCGCCTGAAGAATAATCATAATAATGCAAATTACAGCACAGACCGATCTTTTTTTCATTGTTTCCCCTCGCCACTTTCATTATCCCTATTATACGCCACCATACCGGAAAATGCAATACGGAAAAGAGGTTATAGGTCGAGAAAACGCGATACGTGTGCGCTTTTGCCTTCCGATATCAGATGCGCGATACGCATGAAAAAAACACACCGGCATTGTTGATTTTTTATCGGAGATATGCTATAATCGTGACATTATAAAAAACATGAATGAGAGGGTAAAAAATGTTCAACATAACCTGCAGTGACAATTTCAGCGTAACCCACAGAGTTGAGAATCCGTGCGACGGAGTAACGCTTATTTATCTTGACGCCAAAACAAAAGGAGAACCCTCAAAGCTTAATCTTAACATAAAATGGTACACGGAATGCGTGGGAGCAAACGTATTTTGGGCGCCGAACTGCTATCAGAGCAAACGTTCGAGACCATCATGGTATGGTACCCTTAAATCGTGCGAGAGCAGCTCCGCTCCGGTCGCAGGATATGTTTCATATAACGACAACAACGCCCTTATGATTGCCTGCTCCGACGCAAAAAACGAAGTGGGAATCGAAGCAGGTGTGGTTGAAGCAGACGGTCAGATCGAGTGTGCGGTAGAGATCAACGTTCAGTATAATCTCACTGAATACTCCGCTGTCGTTCGTTTTGATACGAGAAAAATTCCGTTCTACAAGGTCGTCGGCGATATTGTAAAATGGTGGGAAGGATTCGACGGATATAAACCCGCCAATGTACCGACTTCGGCAAAAATGCCCCTTTACTCCACATGGTACAGCTATCATCAGGATGTGGATGTTCCCGTAATCCTTGCAGAGTGCAAGTATTTTGCAGATCTCGGATGCCGCGCGGTCATCGTGGATGACGGTTGGCAAACCGATACCACCGGCCTCGGTTATCAATTCTGCGGCGACTGGGAACCCGCGCCCTCAAAAATAAAAGATATGAAAGCCTTTGTCGACGGAATACACGCACTCGGAATGAAATTTTTGCTTTGGTATTCCGTTCCGTTTGTAGGCATAAAATCCAAAGTTTACGAACGCTTCAAGAATATGCTTCTCCCCGCAAGCGATGTGAACGGCGATACGTTCAAATTCGATCCCCGTTTCCCCGAGGTCAGAGAATATCTCATCGGAAAATACAAAAAAGCTGTCCTTGACTGGGGACTCGACGGTTTTAAGCTTGACTTCATCGACAGCTTTTCTCAGTGCGACGAAGTGCGCGACGGCATGGACTGCGTTTCCGTTTACGACGGCGTTGACCGACTCTTTAAGGAAATTCTTTCGGAATTAAGAAAACTCAACCCGGACATCATGATTGAGTTCCGCCAGAGTTATATAGGTCCTCTTATGAGAACATTCGGAAATATGTTCCGCGTTGTGGACTGCCCGAACGACAGCTTTGAAAACAGAAGAAGTTCCCTTAACCTCAGAATAAGCTCCGGAAATACGGCGACCCACTCCGATATGCTTATGTGGGATCCACGCGAAACCGCGGAACAGGCGGCATATCAGCTGACTCACATTGCGTTTGCCGTTCCGCAGATATCCGTAAAATCTGCGGATATGCCCGAGAGACACGCAAAAATGGTAAAGACATACCTTTCGTTCTGGACAGAAAACCGCGATGTGCTTATGGAAGGCGAGATGTTCTATAAGGGATATGCGTCGGACTTCCTTTACGCTTCTTCGCGTAAAGACGGCGCTCAGATAGGCGTTGTTTTTGCCGGAAGAATAGCTTATCTTGAACACGCGGACGAAAACATCACAATAATTAACGCTAATCCCTCCGAATACGTAGCTTTTGACTCTAAATTCTCCGGAAAATATAAATATACCGTCGAAAACTGCGTCGGCGAACAGGTTTCTTGCGGAGAAATTGACATCAAAGCGGGTGAAATCTCCACGATTGCCGCTCCGGAAAACGGCTATATCAATATGAAAAGAGTATAATTATGGCTGACGAACAAAAAATACGCCCGGCAACTCCTGCGGATGCGGCAGAATTACTTGAGATATACACACCCTATGTGCGCGATACCGCGATATCGTTTGAGCTTGAGCCTCCGACCGAAGAGGAATTTGCAAGACGTATCAAGGTAATTCTTGAACGGTATCCGTACATCGTTGCGGAGAAAAACGGCTCGATTGCGGCATACGCATATGCTTCCGCTTTCAAGGAAAGGGCAGCTTACGACACTTCCGTCGAAATGTCAATATACGTAAGAAAAGAGTTCAGAGGACACGGCTTCGGAAAGCTTTTGTATACGGAGCTTGAACGTATTCTGCGCCTCCAAAATGTGCAAAACGTAAACGCCTGCATAGCTTATACGGACGATGAAAACGATCCGTATCTAACAAACGGAAGTACGCGCTTCCATGAGCGCATGGGATATGCGCCGGTCGGACGCTTTCACAAATGCGCCGCAAAATTCGGTCGCTGGTACGATATGGTATGGATGGAAAAGTTCATAGGATCCCATGAGACTCCGCCGCCTCGGTTTAAGAAAAAATCGGAATTATAAAAGAATATGCAAGTAAGTCTTTGAAAAAAAAAGTTCCGTGGAGACGCTTCCCCGAAAGCGTCTCCACGGAACTTTTTTCGTTTATTTGTAATTTTCGATTATTCCGCATACTTAAAATCATTCACGCGGGATTCGAGAACTGAAAGATACCTTCCGCACTCGCGTTTGGCGTCGGCGAGGTCGAGATCAAGGTAATTCCCGCACTCGACGGGCGAGGCTCCGAAAACGGGACCTTCGTATGAGATTATTTTTTCTAACACGTCGATCGTTACCGCGAGAACCTTTTCGTTCGGCACTCCCCTTGTAATGAGGTAAAATCCGGTGCGGCAGCCCATCGGTCCGAAATAAATTACGGAATCTTTTATTTCCGAATTCCGCACAAACGTTGCAAACATATGCTCAACGGTGTGCGCAGTGCGGGTATCCATATAGTCTCCGGCGTTCGGCTTTCGCGTGCGAAGGTCGTACGTCACGATATCCCCGTCGACTCTTGAAATGTATATTCCGGGGTCAAGCTTTGTGTGATCCACTCTGAAACTTGCGATTTTTTCCATAGCAAACCTCTTATTTGTTTTTCTGCGTACATTATACAACAATTGACCAAAAAAAGTCAACCGATTGTAAAGCTCAGCTGTTTTCGCTTAAATGTTTTATCTCCGTTCAAACGAAACAAACAATTTGTTAAAAAAAATATGTTATCCTTTAATTGTAAAAACCGGAAGCCGAGCTTGCGGCTGTTTTTTATTTTTATCTGAAAAACAGGAGGTATAAATGAAGCAGAATTACTCGGAAATCACTCCCTACTTAGAGCAACTCGCAGCCCTTTCCGTAAAGAACAACAATATAAAGCCCGAATTGTTCACACAAACTCATGTTTACCGCGGACTTCGCGACAATGACGGAAACGGAGTCGTTACCGGACTTACGGAAATATCGCATATAAAAGCGAAAGAGACCGCTCCCGACGGAAAAAGCGTTCCGTGCGACGGAGAGCTTTATTACAGGGGAATAAACATACGCGATCTTACCTACGGATTCCTTTCAGAGGACAGATTCGGCTTTGAGGAAGCGGTTTATCTTCTTCTCTTTTCAGAGCTTCCGAAAAAGGACAGTCTTGCCCGATTCAAAGAAGAGCTTTCCGAATTCCGCTCGCTCCCTACCTCGTTTGTACGCGACATGATCCTTAAAGCTCCCGGACGGGATATGATGAACGTCCTGTCAAGAAGCGTGCTCGCGCTCTACGCCTACGATGAAAATCCGGACGACATCTCGATCCCCAATGTACTTCGCCAGTGTCTCTTCCTTATTTCTGTATTTCCGCTCCTTGCGGTGTACGGCTATCAGTCCTTTCAGCACTATCATATGCAGAAAAGTCTTTTTATCCACCTTCCGAAACCCGAGCTGTCAACCGCCGAAAATATCCTCTCCATACTCCGCGAGAACGGAGAGTACTCTCATCTTGAAGCAAAAATACTCGATCTTTGTCTCGTTCTGCACGCCGAGCACGGCGGCGGGAACAATTCCTCATTTACAACGCACGTCGTCACTTCTTCGGGAACAGATACGTATTCCGCCATATCCGCGGCTCTCGGTTCTCTCAAGGGTCCACGCCACGGCGGCGCTAACGTGAAAGTGGTAAAAATGTTTGAGGATATGCACCAAAACCTCTCCTCGACGGACGACGGAGCGGTGTGCGACTATCTTCGCGCGCTGCTTGACAAAAGAGCGTTTGACAATGCGGGACTCATCTACGGCATGGGTCACGCCGTCTACTCCAAATCCGATCCGCGTTCGGAAATACTGCGCGGCTTCGCACGGGAGCTTTCTATCGAAAAAGGCTTTGAAGAAGAATATGCGCTGTACGAAAAGGTCGCGAGACTCGCGCCCGAGATAATCGCCGAAAAGCGCAAGGTTTACAAGGGCGTCAGCCCGAACGTGGATTTTTATTCGGGGCTTATTTACAAAATTTTAGATCTGCCGAGCGAGCTTTACACTCCACTGTTTGCGATATCGAGGGTCGCGGGCTGGAGCGCTCACCGTATCGAAGAAATTGAAAACGCCGGAAAAATCATCCGTCCCGCTTATATAAACGTAAAAGAAAAACAACAGTACGTAAAGCTTTCCGACAGATAACAGAGTCGTCAAAAATGCCGAAAGCTCTCAGGCAGCGCTCTGAAAACGTAAAAAATCACGGCTTCCCATGGGAAGCCGTGATTTTACTTTTTCGGTTATTTATTCGTTAGTTTTCGTAGCCGAGAAGGTTGCAGCAGAAGCTTTCGAGAAGAACCGCAAGCTCCCATCTCTTAGCTCCGTCGCCGGGAGTCATGTAGCCGTTATCGAGTACGAGGTAATCGCACGCCGTAGCAAGCTTAACAGGATCCTTTGCGTAGCTGTATCTCTCGTTTTCGAGGAGCTTCTTATCCTTTACTGTGATGCTTGTGCCGCTTACATATTTGCTTACGTTGATCTGCTCAATATAAAGAGCGTATCTGTACATTACGGTATACATCTGAGCGTGTGTGATCTCATCGTAAGGACCGAACTTTCCGTTGCCGTAACCCTGAATGATTCCGTTTTCATTAGCCCATTCAACGTACGGAGCATACCATGTGTTATCCTTGGTATCGTTGTTTACGTCGTAGAAAGAGGTCTTTGAATTGTATCTGTTGGTGTTAACTCCTGCGAGTCTGCCGAGAACTGTTACGAACATAGCGCGGTTCATCGTTGTGTTGGGTCTGAAGAGATTGCTGGACACTCCTGTGAAGAGACCGTTTTCAACAACAAACCGGATAGCGCTGTAATAACTGTCATATTCGGTGATATCGGTGTAGGGGTTATTCCAAACGTTATCGTCTGTAAATTGGGCTTTGATTGTGATATCTTCAGTTACGGAAGATATTACATATGTCGCCTTGCCTGTATTTTTGTTATAGGTATAATTTGTAGAATCCTTGATAACGCTCTTGTTATTTACGAGAACGTCCTGAATAGCGTAACCCTTGTTAGGTGTAATCGTAAATTCAATGCTTGAACCGAGAAGGATAGAAGAAGAAGCGGATGTTGTTACAGTACCGTTCTTAATGTTCTTATCGATCGTGAGTGTGTAGAAGCCGGGGAGGTTTCCGCCGAATTCGAACACGAGTTCAGAGCTTCTGTCAAGAGAGAGCGTTGCAGCCCTGCCGTTTACGGATTTGTCAAGATATGTGAGAGATGCCTTCTTTGTGGAAGAGTTAATTACTCTTATCTTGTACTCTTTGTAAAAAGAACTGCCGTAACCGAAGTTGGTCGATCTCATTTCGAGGGCATGACCGTTCAAGTCGATAGTGAGAGTCTTTTCGATCTTGTATTCAAATCCGGAAGAGAGAGACTGGTTTCCGTTGAGAGTAATCGTAACAGTGTAAAGTGAGGAGGAAATATTGTTTACGTTTTTGAGAGCTTCCTCAAGAGTGTCGTAAGATTCGCTTTCTCTGCCCCATTCAACAACTACGTTGCCGTCGGAGATATCTGCGTAAATCTTCTGGTCGTAATCTTCTCCGTTATAGGTGAACTTTAAGAGAAGACCTACTTCGTTGTATTTGTTAACGTCGTCAGCTTCGATATAGTAGTAGTTTTTGGTTTTTTCTTTTCCGGTGCTGCTAAGCACTTCAAGGCTCTTTAAGTCCCAACCGTCGGGAAGAGAGGATGTCTTTATTGTAGCGGTCGAGTTATCTTCGAACTTGGCAATAAAGCTTACGATGTTGCTTACAGAAACCTTGGCGCCTACATAAAGACCCGTTGTCTTAACGGAGCTTATGGATTTAAGAGCGAGCTTGTCGGTTACTGTGACGACAAGAGTAACGCTTCTGTTGACAGCGGCAATAGGATCAAGAACGTTAACGTCAACTACTGCGTATCCGAGATCCTTGTCGCTGCTTGTGAATATCTTTGTGGGAGTTGCGGATTTAACGTCAACAACCTGAGTTATAAGCTTATTGTCCTTATCTTTATAGGTGAACGTTACTTTCATTCCGTCGGGATTAAACATATCTCCCACCTGATATTTCATCTTTGTGGGGTTTTTCGTAATTTTGCATTCTACAAACGTGTAATCGGCAGGGTTATACTTCGGAGTTACATTAATATTGATTTCGCCGACTTTGGCGTTCTTATATGTTACTACAACCGTTTTTCCGTTATCATCAGCCGTAAGAGCGCGGACTGCGTTTTTACCGTCTATCGTAAGGTCGAATCCGTCTTTTACATATGCAACCGATCCGTTATTGTATGTAAGCTTAAGTTCTACGGAAAGAGTGTCGCCTACAACATAATCTGTCTTTATAGGAGTGGAAATCTCCACCTTGCTTACCTGAACTTCGCTTACCTTGATACCGGTAACTTCTTTTGAAAAGCCTGCGTAGCTTATTGTAACGGAAGTTGTGGAAGCGGTAAGAGTTGCGGGAGTTACTATGTAAGCGTCGTCGGCGAGCGGTTTAGATGTATCGCCATTATTGTATTTAAGCTTAACGGCAATCGTGCTCTTATCAAAGCTATCGCCGCTGTAATACTGTTTGGTTTTAAAAGATGAGTTTTCGGTGTATGTCAGCTCGGATATCTGCTTTTCTTCAAACGTTATGGATTTGCTGGCGGGTTCTTTACCCTCCGCCGATACGGTAATCGTTACCGTCCCGCTGTTTACGGGAGTAACGGTACACTTGTTTCCCGAAGGAGTAATAGAAGCAACGGAACCGTCGTCAAGTCCCCATTTGTAGTCTTCGCTTGCAGCAGCTCCGCTTGCGGTAAGCGTAACAGCACTTGCAGAAGGATCGCTCTTTTCAAAATATTTTGTTCCTGTTGGCGCGCCCGATATGCTCAACTTGCCGGCGGCAAATACAGTCACCGGGCATATCATGACGACTGCAAGAAGAAGCGCAAGAACGCTTGTCAGTTTTCTTTTCATAATAAAATTTCCTTTCTTGATTTTTCATCCTCCGGATTCCCGGCAGGACAGTTCTACATGGTAATCATACCATACTTAACGCCGTTTTGGGAACCCTATCAGGAAAATTAACAATGTTTTAACAGCTTTTTGCTTGGTTACGGTTTTTTAGACGCTTCATTCCCCGAAAAAGTTCCCGCAAAAGAAAAATTTTTTCTCTAATTCGGAAAAGTCGGGCTTCGGAGAAGTCAGTCGTGTAAAGAAGTCGGGCGCAGGGAGACGGGAAAACGGTTCTTTCCCGAAAGAATCAAAGAACTTTCAAACGGGGAGAGGACAGATATTTGGGGACTGCCGCTTTCGCGGTTACTTTGCAAGATAATCTTCAAATTTGGCGACGTCGGCGGTTTTTCCGATAACCGTTACCGTATCGCCGAGGGCGAACTCCGTTTCGGGAGAAATATCCGTAATCATCTCTCCGGCATGATTTACCGCGATTATGTTCAGTCCGTAGTTTTTGCGCACGTTCAGTTCAAGAACCGTCTTTCCCGCCGCTTTTTCCGTAATAAGTATCTCCATTATGTCAACGGAATCGGAGAGCGAAATATATTCGAGAATATGCGGCGACGACAGCTTTGCCGCAAGTCTGAGCGCCATATCGCGTTCCGGATAAACGACCTTCGCGCCGAGCATTTTCAACACGTCTCCCTGCTCGGGGCTTGTCGCCTTGGCTATAACCTCCGGAACGCCGAGTCTGATGATCGTGAGCGTCGTCAATATGCTTACGTCGATTTTTTCTCCTATGCAAATGACCGCAACGTCCGCATCTCCGACTCCCGCTTCCTCAAGATTTTCGGAAGTCAGCTCGTTTACTACGAATGCGTTCAGCGTAAATTCCGACGCGGCGTTTACCTTCTGACGGTCACAGTCGACCGCCAGAACATCGCAGCCTTTTTTCGAAAGCTCCCCGGCGAGAGCAAAGCCGAATCTGCCGAGTCCGATCACCGCGTAGAGCTTGTTTTTCTTTTTTGGCATGAATTAACTCCTTTCGCTTGCTTTTGCGCGATCTCTGTTATTTTTTCGCGCTTCGCATATTTTTATCCGATCGGTATATCTTCTTCGGGACGCGAAACTCCCGATTTCTTCGACGCCGCCCACAAGGTTGCGATCGAGAGAGGTCCGAGTCTGCCGAGATACATAGACATAATGAGGACAATTTTAGACGGAACGGACAGCGCGGCGGTTATCCCGCGCGACAGTCCGGTAGTGGCGACAGCCGAAACTTCTTCAAAAATAAGATCCGCGAGAGAGGACTTCGGCTCAAATAAAGACAGTGTAAACGTCGCCGCAAGCACCAGGGCAATACCGAGAAACACTATAAGCGACGCTTTGTGTACGATATCGTCTTTCAGACGTTTTCCGAACGCGACGGGTTCTCTTCCTTTTGCCGCCGAGGCTAGTGATTTTGCAAGAACAAACACGGTAGTCGTCTTAACGCCGCCCCCTGTCGAGCCGGGAGACGCGCCTATAAACATAAGAATACACATCAAAACGACGCCTCCCGCGGACAGCGTACTCATCGGGATACTCGCGAATCCGGCGGTGCGTGCGGTAACGGCGGAAAAGAATGCCTCTGTCCAAGTAAGTCCGTCTCTTTCGGAAAGCTTCAGGAGAATCCCTCCGCCCGCAGTCAGAAGAACCGTCATAAACGACACGGTTTTTACGTGCAGTGAAAAACGTTCGCCTTTTTTTCGGTGCATGATCTCGTACATCGCAAAAAAGCCGAATCCGCCTCCGAGGATCAGGATTGCGGTCACAACGTTAAAGTAGATATCTCCCGCGTAATAACATATGCTGTCGCCGCGTCCGAGAATATCAAAACCTGCGTTGTTGAACGCGGCTATCGAATGATATATCGAGAGCCACACCGCACGGGGAGCGGAATAATCCCTGATAAACACGGGAAACGAGAGCGCGGCTCCCGCCGCTTCCCAAACGAGCGTAAGGCACAAAACCGCTTTTATCAGAGGAAAAATATCCTTAAAACTCGGACGGTTGAGCGCTTCGCGCACGAGATTGTTCTCGCGCTGATTGAGCCGTCCGCCGAGGAGCGCAATGAGTCCCGCGCCGAGCGAGGTTATCCCGAGTCCGCCGATCTGGATAAGCACGGCGGTCACGATCTGCCCGAAAAGAGTATACGTCGTTCCGATCTCGACTGTAACAAGACCGGTAACGCATACCGCGCTTGTCGAAGTAAATAAAGCGTCGATAAACGAGAGCTTTCCGTTGTGAGAAAACGGCAAAAGAAGAAGAAGGGTTCCTGCGGCGATGACCGAGAGAAATCCCAGCGCGATCATCATTCCGGCGGAGAGCCGATAACGTTTGGTTTTCATAAAAATTTCATCTTTCACATGCGCCGCGCTGCTTCGGCATCGGAAACAGCCGCTTTCTTTCGGAAAAGCTCCCGTTTCAAGCGGACAGTTTATCCCGTCCGGCTTTTGCGCGGAAGAATCCGGCGTAAAGAAATTCGCCCGATACCGATCGTTTTTTTGATATCAAAAGCGCGGCTTTTTTGTTTTCGCGAATATGCTTTCTGTTTTTGCCAATATGTAATATAAGCGATATGCGCATAATTATCAAAAACAGGGACATACATTAAAAATCGCAGTCCCCGTTTGATTTTATACACAGACAATCATTTTTCGCCGCCATCGGTTGAATCTTTTTTTGAAGTGATCTTTTCAAGAATCGCCACGATAGCAATAATGACGCCGATCACGATGAGTATGCAGAGCATACCGAGTCCCATGTACTTGAGATTTTCAATAAACATACCGGGATGAAAATCGAATCCCGAGAAAAATTCACTTAATGCGTTCATTTGTTAAAACCTCCCGTCGTTACATAAAGAAACTTAAGATAAGTCCTCCGGCGATAACGGAAGCTATCTGACCCGATACGTTTACGCCTATCGAGTGCATAAGGAGGAAGTTGTGCGGATCTTCCTTTTGTCCCATTTTGTGGACGATACGTCCGGACATCGGGAAAGCGGATATACCTGCCGCGCCTATCATGGGGTTTATTTTTTTCCCTTCGGGAAGGAAGAGATTAAGAAGCTTTGCGAAGAGAACTCCTCCCGCCGTATCGAAGATAAACGCCACGAGTCCGAGGCAAAGAATGAGAATCGTCTCAAATGTGAGGAATTTTTCCGCGTTCATCTGAGAAGCGATGGAAATACCGAGGAATATCGTGATAAGGTTCGCAAGAGTTTTCTGCGCGGTCTCGGAGAGAGAGTTTAATACTCCGCACTCTCGGATGAGATTACCGAACATCAGGCAGAACACAAGCGAAACGGAAGCCGGAGCAACGAGACCGGCGACGATAGTAATAATGATCGGAAAGAGAATGCGCGTGATTTTCGATACATTTTTCGTTTCGTACTTCATTCGGATCAAGCGCTCTTTCTTTGTGGTAAGAAGCTTTATAACCGGCGGCTGAATTATCGGTACAAGCGCCATATACGAGTATGCCGCAACCATGATCGGCGCGAGATAGTCCGATTTAAGCTTATTTGCAACCACAATAGCAGTCGGACCGTCGGCAGCTCCGATTATGGCGATAGAAGCCGCGTCGTTCTGCGGGAAGAATATGGAAGCCACGCAAAGAGTGAAGAAAATCCCGAACTGAGCGGCGGCTCCGAATATCATGAGCTTGGGGTTGGTCAGTATCGGCCCGAAGTCGATCATCGCTCCGATACCTATAAACAAAAGAAGCGGAAAAAGCTCGTTCGATATACCCGCGTCAAAAAGAGTTGTAAGAAGTCCCTCTTCGGCTTCTCCGTTTGCGAGGATTTGGGTAATTGCACCCGAATGAGGCAGATTTACAACGATTGCGCCGAATCCGATCGGAAGAAGAAGCGTCGGCTCCATGTCCTTTTTTATCGCAAGATAAATAAGAATTCCGCCGATTATCCACATGATGAGATAGCGAAAGTCAAAATCCAGAATGTTTTCGTAAAGAATTTCCACTATGTTCCCTTTCAAAAGATTAAAATTTTCAATATATTTTACATCAATTAACCTAATCTGTCAAGAGCAAACAGGCGGGAAGCTCCTCTTTTTCACACATCGTGCGATAAGCCGCAAAGTATATAAAACCGCTTCTGAGAAAAGACATATACAACCGAAATACGGCGTTCCCCACCCATCTCTCCCAAACAGTGTCGGTTCGGAAATTTTTTTGTATCTATTGACATTTGAAGCTCTATGATGCATAATTATAAACGAAAAGGATTATTTATTAAATGTATTTTTCAAGTGAAAGACGGGGGTTTATGCATAAGATAGAATTTTCAAAGATGCACGGTATAGGGAACGACTACATATACATAAACTGCATGGATAAAATGCCGGATGGCATACCGCAGCTTGCAGTCGAGATGTCACGCAGACATTTTTCTGTGGGCGCGGACGGTATAGTGTGCATTTGCAAACCAAGCGCGAGAGTTAATGCCGACGCGAAAATGCGTATGTTCAACGCCGACGGAAGCGAGGGAAAAATGTGCGGAAACGCCATCCGCTGCGTCGGGAAATACCTTTACGACAGAGGAATAGCGAAAAAGGAAGAGCTTTCGATAGAAACTCTTTCCGGAATAAAACATCTTCGTCTTACCGTCGAAAACGGAGAATGCACCGCGGCGCGCGTCGATATGGGAAACGCGATCCTATCCCCTGCCGATATCCCGGTGAAATTCGACGGCGCACGAATGATAAACGAGAGCGTGCGAATTGCGGGCGGCGAATACAAGCTCACCGCGGTATCTATGGGAAACCCTCATGCAGTTATCTTTACGGATGAGGTAAAATCTCTCAACTTGGAGAAGATCGGACCTCTTTTTGAAAACGATCCCATCTTCCCCGAGCGCGTAAACACTGAGTTCGTTCGCGTCATTGACCGCGAAAATCTTGAGATGCGCGTATGGGAGCGAGGCTCCGGTGAAACCTACGCCTGCGGCACGGGCGCGTGCGCGTCGGCGGCTGCGGCAGTATTGAACGGCTGTTCGGATTTTGATTCTCCGATAAAAGTGCATCTTATCGGAGGCGAGCTTACCGTATCTGTGGGGAGCGACCTCCGCGTAACGATGACCGGTCCCGCCGAGCTTGTCTACGACGGGGTATACTACGCAAAATAAAACCGCGGATCTTTTTGACGGAGTTTGCGGCATACCAAAGATTCGTGGGTTCAAAATTGCAGGGCGTTCTGAAACTGCGCCAAGGCTTTTTTCGACTTCTGCGCGCCGCTTGCGGAAGCGAGAGACAAATATCACCAATGAACACGGGAGACAAATATGAACATAAAGCTTAACGAAAATTACAAAAATCTCAAAGCGAGCTATCTTTTTTCGGAAATCGGGCGGCGTGTGCGCGAATATTCCGCGGCTCATCCGGAACAAAAAATAATACGTCTCGGAATCGGCGACGTGACTCTTCCGCTCTCCCCCGTTGTGTGCGAGGCGATGCGCCGTGCGGTCGGCGAAATGGAGCACAAGGATACTTTCCGCGGCTACGCACCCGAATACGGATACGATTTTCTGAGAGAAGCCGTTTCCCGTCACTACGAAAAAATTGCGGGAGTAAAAATTCCCTCCGATGAAATATTTATAAGCGACGGCGCAAAATCCGATCTCGGAAATATCGTCGAGCTTTTCGGAGACAACGATATCTTAATCCCCGATCCCGTTTATCCCGTGTACGTCGACAGCAATGTTATGTCGGGAAGGAAGATAACCTATATCCCGGCGACTGCGGAGAGCGGATTCCGACCCGCGCCGAACGATATTCCGGAAGCCGTCCGCGGAAAACCTGCCGTAATATATATGTGCTCGCCGAACAATCCGACAGGAGCCGTATACACGAGAGAGGAACTTTCCGTATGGGTAAATTACGCCCTGAAAACCGGTTCGCTTATAATTTTTGATTCGGCATACGAAGCGTACATCCACGGAGATCTTCCTCATTCCATATATGAGATCGACCGCGCAAACGAATGTGCGGTAGAAATATGCAGTCTTTCAAAAACCGCAGGATTTACGGGAACACGCTGCGCATGGACGGTTGTTCCCTCCGCTTTGTCGGCGTGCGGCATGAGCCTAAACGCCATGTGGATGCGCCGTCAGGCGACAAAATATAACGGAGTTCCGTATATAGTCCAGCGCGGTGCGGAGGCCGCTCTCTCCGAAGAAGGACTCGCCTCCTGCATGGAAGCTGTCGACTATTACATGGAAAACGCCGAAATAATAAGCTCTCTTCTCACCAAAAAAGGAATATATCACACGGGCGGCACCTCTTCTCCGTATATTTGGTTAAAATGCATCGGCGGAATGTCGTCTTGGGAATTTTTCGACTATCTACTGACAAACGCACAGGTCGTCGGAACTCCCGGAGAGGGATTCGGCGCAAACGGAGAAGGATATTTCCGACTCACTGCGTTCGGCTCAAGAGAGGATACAGAGGAAGCTGTAAAAAGACTGGAGGAATTACTGTAATGTACACAAAAAAAGACTTACTTGACGATCTTTATAAAATGGGCGCTCCGCGCGACCGCGTCGTGATCGCGCACTCGTCTCTCCGTGCGGTCGGAGATGTCGAGGGAGGAGGCGAAACCGTTCTTGAAGCGCTTATCGAATATTTTGCTTCCGAGGAATACGGCGGCGTACTTCTTATTCCGACTCACACATGGCGCGGTTCGGAAGACGTTACTCATCCCGCTCTCGATTTAAACTGCCATGAAACCTGCATCGGGGTTCTGCCGAATCTTGCGGCGGCTCATCCGATGGCAAAGAGATCTCTTCACCCGACGCATTCGGTAGCCGCTTTCAGCGGCGGTGACGGACGCAAAGCCGAAGAATACATTGCGGGCGAAGTAAACGTTGATACTATGACGGGACCGAACGGCTGCTACGGCAGGCTTATCGAATGCGGGGGAAAGGTATTCCTCATCGGAGTAGATCACTCCGCAGACACATTCCTCCACTCTGTGGAAGAAATACTTGACGTTCCGAACAGAACTTCCGACTATTACAGGCAGACTTGGATAAAACTAAAATCGGGCGACATTATTGAGCGTCCGGTCAGGGTGCATTTTGCACGCGGTCTGGACGGACCCTCCAAACACTATCCGAAATTTGAGCCGGCGTTCCGTGCTTTCGGAGCTGTCGAGGACGGACGCTTCGGCAACGCGAAAACGCAGCTCTGCGATACCGGAAAAATGCTTGAAGCGTTCCGTACCGTCCGCGAGAGAAGCGGAGGCATAGAGCTTTGCGGCGACGCCGTTCCTCTCAAGGAAGAATGGTACAAATAAAAATCTGCGGGAAAACCGAAAAAAACTTCCGAAACTCAAAAACAAAATATCGAAAAATTTCTCGAAAATGACGGAAGAGTAATTTTATTCTGTTTTTAAAAGACGCTTCTCTATTGACAAAACAGACGCAATATTGTACAATGAAAACGTAAGAAAAAAAGATTTTTTATTCTTGCGGATATTCGGCATATGAATGAAAATCGAAACATAAAATCAAGGTGAAAGGGAAAAAATATGGATAAGAACGACGGGCTCTTTGACAAAGATCGCGATATAGAAAAAGACGAAGAGTACGATCCCGAAATATACACGCTTACCGATGAAGAAGGAAATGAGTTAAACTTTGCTCTTCTCGGAACGCTTGAGCATGAGGGAAACGTTTACAAGGCTCTCGTTCCCGTGAACGAAGACGGAGAAGAGGAAAGCAACGAGTACGTTATCCTTAAATGTTCGGTCGACGAAAACGGCGAGGATATTCTCGAAACTATCGAGGACGACGACGAATTCGACAGAATTGCCGACATTTTCGACGATGAGTTTTCCGATATTTTCTATGACGAAGACTGATTTTTCGGTGAATACAAACCTCAGCCCGTATAACTTGAATCGTCTGATATGAAGAATTCCCCTGCTGTGTTCGAAATAGAAACAGGCATAAAAACCCACAAAGAGTAAAAAGGAGCCCGGGCTTCCGACGTGTGGATGCAGACCTCCCTCCGCCGCCGTGAGACGCATTCCGCGCCGCCGCTGCGGAAAGGACGCTGGGAGCACAATCCGCCGGAGAGGGCACCGTCCTTGCATTAGCAGGGTTTCTGTATGCTTGTTTTGAAACGACACGGCGGGGGTTTTAATATTATTGATAAGAGAATTGCGGCTTAAGCGGATCTTTGTATGCGCGAAAACGTATCGTCGCCCAATGCTCTGCCGTACAAAAATTGAGGCTTTGCCGTATAATAAGATAAATCGACAGTCGGCGCGGCGTTTAGACCGCGGCTGCCGCAACACTCAACTGACGGAGGTTTATATGCTTGACGTTTGTTTGCCCGGTACCGGAGGAACAGTACCGAGACTCGACCGTTTTCTTTGCTGCTGTTATATGCGCTACAACGGTGTGGGGCTTCTTATCGACTGCGGAGAGGGAACTCAGCTTGCAGTAAAAAAAGCCGGTTTTTCTCTCGGAAAAATCGGAGCTATCCTCATAACGCACTTTCATGCCGATCACTGCAGCGGCTTGCCGGGACTCCTTCTTTCAATGGGAAACGAAGGACATCGCGCGCCTCTTACAATATACGGTCCGAAAGGAATAGACGAGATCGTATCGGCTCTTCTGAAGATAGCGCCGGAGCTTCCGTTTACGGTAAATACGCGGGCGATGGGTGACTTTGACACGGCAGACGAATACGAATTTAAGATAACGTCGTTTGAGCTGAAGCACTCGTGTCCGTGTCTCGGATATGACGTGCGCGTTGAGAGAGTCGGTAAATTCGACAGCAATAAAGCGAAAGCTAACGGTGTTCCTATGGAAATATGGTCTAAGCTGCAAAGAGGGCAGTCGGTGGGCGGCTTCACGCCGGACATGGTGCTCGGCTCGGCTCGGCGCGGAATTCACGTGACGTATGCGACCGACACCAGACCGTGCGAGATAATATCGACCATGGCTTACGACGCTGATCTTCTCATCTGCGAGGGAATGTTTGAATCGGATAAGCTTCGCCGTGCAAAAGAATCGTCGCACATGACTATGGAGGAAGCGGCGCGTCTTGCGCGAGACTCCGAATGTCATGAAGCGTGGCTGACCCATTTCAGTCCGTCTATGCCGAACCCCGCTCTTTTCGCCGGCGAACCGAAAGCGATCTGCGGCAAGGTTATCCTCGGCGAGGACGGCATATCGAAAACCGTCAGATTTGCCGATTAGCAAGTTTTTTCTTCATTTACTTCAGCAAAACGGTATTTCGATTTTATTTCGCTGAAACGGAATTCCGATTTGCCGCCGCGCAGGTTATATTATTTTCGGAGGTAACACATGCCTATAAAAATCCCGACCGGACTTCCGGCGAAGGAGTCTCTTCTTTCGGAAAATATATTTGTAATGGAAAGCGTTCGCGCGCAGACTCAGGACATCCGTCCTCTGCGTCTTGCGGTGCTCAATCTCATGCCGACAAAAATCGCGACCGAAACTCAGATAATACGCCTTCTTTCAAACACTCCTTTGCAGATAGATCTTACGCTTCTAAAAACCGTGTCGCATACTTCATCAAACACGAGCGCGGAGCATATGGAAATGTTTTACCGCACTTTCAAAGATGTGAAAAACGAACGGTTCGACGGCTTGATCATCACGGGCGCGCCGGTCGAAAACCTCGATTTCTGCGAAGTCGATTACTGGGACGAGCTGTGCGAGATCATGAGCTGGTCAAAAACGAACGTTTACTCGACATTCCACATATGCTGGGCGGCGCAAGCGGCTTTATGGCATCACTACGGGATACCGAAATATCCGCTTCCGAAAAAAATGTCCGGAGTTTTCAAACACAAAACTCTTTTGCCGAATCATCCGCTTCTGCGCGGATTTGACGAAGAATTTTACGCGCCTCATTCGCGCCACACCGAGGTGCGCCGCGCTGACGTCGATGCTTGCCCGAAGCTCGAAGTTCTCGCCGAATCCGACGAGGCAGGTCTTTATATCATAGCGTCGAAAAAAAGACGTATGTTTTACGTTACGGGGCACAGCGAATACGACGCGGAAACTCTCTCAAGCGAATATTTCCGTGATCTTTCGCGCGGTCTTTCGCCAAGCGTTCCGGCGCATTACTTTCCGAGCGACGATCCGTCGCTGAAACCTGCGAATATCTGGAGAGGCCACGCGCATCTACTGTTCTCAAACTGGCTGAACTATTTCGTATACCAGAATACTCCATACAATCTTGACAAGCTCTCGCCCGTGGAATAACGCGGGACGGGGAGTGATAAAAAGCGGGGGAACTTTTTTAAAAAAAGTTCCCCCGCGCTCTTTCGGAAAAGAAGAGTATAAAACCGACTCTTACTTCCGTCCGAGATTAAAGTTCAGAATGAAGCGGCAAAACGGTGTCGAGTTGTATTTTTCCAGTATATAATATATAAGCTTTGTCACGTAGAACGCGGCGACGGCGGAAAACGCTCCGATTATCGCGGCGGCTATTACGTCAGTGGGATAATGCGCCATAAGATAATTTCTGGACGCCGCCATAAGAACGATAACTAAAGCGGCAGGAACAATGTACTTCTTTCCCCGTGTGAGGCAAAGCGCGATCATCCCGGCGGCAGCGGCGGTAACATGACCCGATGGGAAAGAGAATCCGTCTTCTGCTCCGAATCCGATAAATTCTCTGAAAGCCATATATGCCTCCGAGGAGTCAAACGGTCTCGGACGAGCCACCATATCTTTTATTATGATGTTTGTTAAGAGCGCGCCGCAGCATACGGCTCCGAATACACAGATGCCTGCTTTCCTCGTTTTTCGAAACAGCATAAGTATTACGGCAAGCGCGAAAAATATGATCCCCTTTTCTCCGAGAAAGCTTATAATCCGCGCAAGCGGAGTGAAGAATCCTCCCGCACTCTCCGCGAGAGAGTGAAATGCACCGAGGATCGCGTTGTCAAACGGCGCAAACGCCGTATTCAGCCAATTTGCAAATGATGTAAGTTCCATTTTCCTTTTCCTTTTTGTTTATTTTTCATGTTAGGCGGAAAAGTCCGCACTTTCTTTTATTCGGCTTACAGCCGACTCGACCTCAAAAGCGTCCGAGATAAGTCCGAGAGCCTCGCACAGATTGTTCGCGTTCATCCCGCGCGGTAAGCCAAGTTCCGTACACAGCGCGTCGCGAAGTTTTGCCGCCCCCTCTCCTCCTGTAAGACCGAGAGAATACATGAACGCTTTCGTAACCGGCTTGCGGCAAGAGGATTCATCGACCGCCCCTCCTGCTGTTCTGTCATTTGTCGCCTCCGAGAATTCGGGATGAGCTTTGGCGAATTTCTCAAGTATATCGGATAATGTACCGGCGGATATCCCCTCTACTCCGAGCAATCCCTCCTTTGAGGGAGTTTTTTTTCGGCGTTCGACTCCTTTTATTTGCGGAACGTAGAGATTGTATACCGTTATCCCGTCAAGAAATCCCTTTAAGTGAGAGCGGATCGTCCGCCCGCCGCCGTCGCTGTCGCACAGAACGATCAGTCCTCGTTCACCGAGTCGGCGCAAGAGAGACTGCTTTTCGAGGTCATTGAATATGGAAAAACCGTTCGTTGTGATTATCACGGCGTCGGTCACTCCCGAAAGCCGCGCCTTATCGTATTTCCCCTCGACGACTATCGGTATGTTTATGTGTATCATCGGAATCTCCCCTCCATTCTTTACGCCTCTTTCGGAGAGTTATCCGAAGCGGACGGTCCGATCTCGCGTACAAGCGAACAGATAAGTCTTTCTACTGCCGCGTAGCCAAGATTTGTTGATTTCAAAAGAATATCGCATTTGGCACACTCTTCGAGAGCTTTTACGAAATAAGCTTGCGGCAGAAGGCGCGCTGCATTCATATAAAGTCCGGCTTTATATGAATGTATCTTCATCTCCCGTGAAAAGTCAGCCTTATCGCGTCCTTCCGATATATATACGGCCGCCGCGGCAAGGTCGCAGAACACCTTCGATATCTGTCCCATAACGTATATCGGATCGTCGCGGCGGCGTTTTTTTACGCCAAGACACTCAAGCGCTCCCGCTCCGTCTCCCGCAAGCACGCAGTTGGCGAGACGAAAAGCGTCGTCCTCGTCGGTTGTTGTAACGCATGCGTCAACGTCGTCATATTCTACCGTGCTTTTCCCCAAAAAGGCGGCGTGAGCGGCGACTTTTCCGATTTCACCCGAAAGGCGATACATACTTCTTCCGCAACGCGCTATGATTCGCGAAGCGACGGGAGACGGCGCATTTAACGAGTAGCTTGCAAAATGCCGCATCATCCACCCGATGAGTTTTGTTTCGGTTCGGTATTCGAAGTTTACGCATTTCATGATTTTTGAAGCGTCGGTAAGAAACGAAGAAGGTTTTTTCGCGTTTCCGTACTCAAAGCCGCCCGCATAGACCGAGAGAATAAACACCGTGTCAGTAATTCCGTTTTCGAAAAAGCCGCGCACGGTTTCGAGAAGTTCGGCCTTTTCTTTTTTATCCCGCGCGTCCAGAGAATAATATGTCAGAGTAACAAGTTTTTTTTCGGACATCACGGGAGGCGACTCAAGAGCGGACAGGAGAGCGGAAGCTCCGCCTTCATCCTCTCTCAGAGAAATTACGTTAAACTCCTCGAATTCGCGGTTCAAAACGACAGATGATTTTATCTGAGAGATAAAATAGTTTTTCATGTAGTCTTCATCGCCGTAGAAAAAATACGCCCCGCAAGCTCCGGCAGGAGATTTCAGTTCGGATCTAAGCTCTGCTTCCGTCATTTTTCACCGCCCCCTCGGGTAAGATATTTAATACTTCTGATTTTTTACAGAAAAAAGCAAAAAATGTAATAAAAAAATGATATAATGTAAATAAACGATTATATAATTTTATATAATCAATATAATGAAAGCGTTTTCCGCTTTGTTTTTGCTGATTCGCTGATAATGAAAGGAAAAAGTTATGACCAATGTGCTTGATTATCTCCGTTGGAGAGGAGACCTGTCATTTGAAGCCTCCCCTTTCTGCGAGATTGACAATCTTATTTTATCAATGCTTTCTTTCATCGATTACAAGGATATCGTGCCGGAAAGCAAGCTCGGAATCCCCAAAAAACTTTCAGAGTGTTTTGAAGAAAACAGGCAAAGATACCCGACAGGCGAAAAATTCGGCGAAATAATCCCCGATTCGTTAAACAAGCTTTTTGAGCTTGCCGCAAATTCCAAACGTTTTTCTTCCATTTACGTCACGGCGTACTCCGCGGAATTTGACGAGGAAAATTATATGCAGTTTGCCGCGGTAACGTTTATTCTTCCCGACAATTCACTGTTTGCGGCGTTCCGCGGAACGGACGATACTCTCGTCGGATGGCGTGAGGATTTTAACTTAAGCTTTACTCACCCGGTAAAATCTCAGACTAAAGCGGTCGAATATCTCACGGATACCGCAAGCATTTTCAGCGGTCCAATCCGCACCGGAGGACATTCCAAAGGAGGGCACCTCGCGGTGTATTCGGCAGTATTCTCACCTAAAAATATAAGAGACCGTATTATAACGGCATACAGCAACGACGGTCCCGGATTTATGGAGGGATTGCTCGAACGTGAAGAATTTTCGGAAATGAAAGATAAAATAGTCACATATGTTCCGCAGTCGTCGGTCATAGGCATGCTTCTCTGTCACAGCGAGGACTACCGCGTTATAGAAAGCACCATCGAAAACGGACTTTTACAGCACGATCCGTTTTCGTGGAGCGTTATGGGAGATCATTTTATCCATCTTGACTCGCTCTCGAACAAAGGCAGGCGAAACAACGAAGTAATAAAAAAATGGCTCTCCGGACTTTCGGGTGAGAAAAGAAAAATATTCACCGACGCGCTGTTTAATGTACTCGATTCGACAGGCTCAAAGACCGTGACAGACCTCGGCGAAGGGCAGATAGCCAAAATAGGTATGGCAATCCGTGCGATGAGCGAACTTGACCGCGAATCCAAAGACGTAATGAACGAGTTCATCCGCCGTCTCATAGAAGCAAGTCTCGCTTTCCGAAGCGAACAGAGCCCTCAAAAGAAAAAATAACCCGGAATTTCCAACTACATTTTATCACATTATGCGCTCGAAGTCAACGAGAAGCTTGATTAGATCTCCGTTCTGAAGCGGCTCGTCAAACGGTTTCGAAACGGTTCGGACAGCCGTAAATTTTCCCTTCTTTTATAGGATCAAATCAAAAATGCAGCAGCTCATCGCAGTAACCTTATCCGGTTTGCCCGTTGCTTACCGTCGGATTCTGCGTTGAGCCGCTTTTTTATTCGTTTTTTTACGCCTGCAATATGCGCCAAGAACTCTCTCCTCACGCCTTTCCCCCGTTGACACGGTTTGCTCGGAGTGATATAATTGTAGTCGATTACATAGGCGTGCGCGATTTATTTTTCCCACGCTGCGGCGCCGCAAAAATCAGCCGCCGCCTCAAAAACCGGTATAAAACAAACTTCATAAATCAGCTTATACGAAGCAGACTTCGTAAATTAACTTGACCTGTATCGGAGGTTTTTCTTTTATATGAACAGAACAGATTACGACGTCGCCGTAATAGGCGCGGGACACGCGGGAGTTGAAGCGGCGCTTGCTTCAGCCAGATGCGGACTGCGAACCGCGCTTTTCACGATGTCGCTCGACGCCATAGCGAATATGCCGTGCAATCCGTCGGTAGGCGGTACCGGCAAAGGACATCTTGTCTTTGAGATAGACGCAATGGGCGGAGAAATGGGATACGCCGCCGACTGCGTTACTATGCAGTCGCGTACTCTAAACACGGGAAAAGGAGCGGCTGTCCGCTCAAAACGCATACAAGCCGACCGCAGGCGCTATTCCGAACTCATGAAGCAGACAATAGAAAAAACTCAAAATCTTACGGTAGTTCAAGCCGAAGTCACGCGAATCATAACTGACACCGACTCCGGCGGACGCCTCTCGATAGTCGGACTTTATGCGGAGCCGTGCGGCGAGATCTCCTGCAAGGCTGCCGTCATCTGCACGGGGACATACCTCGGCGGAATGACCCACGTCGGAAACGTAAAGCGTTCCTCCGGACCCGACAATTCTCTTCCGGCTATCGGACTTACGTCATCTCTTTCGGAACTCGGAGTGGAGCTGATGCGCTTCAAAACGGGAACTCCCCCGAGAATACACCGCCGTTCGATAGATTTCGACGTGCTTGAGAAGCAAGAGGGGGAGGACTATATTACTCCGTTCTCCGTCCGCACGGACGCAGCCCGCCTCAACTCGATAAAACAGGTGCCGTGCCACATCGTTTACACGAACGAAAACACTCACAACATAATAAAAGCAAACATACACCGCTCCCCGCTTTATTCGGGACAGATTCACGGCACGGGTCCGAGATACTGTCCGTCAATTGAGGACAAAGTTGTCCGTTTTGCCGACAAGGAACGCCATCAGCTTTTCGTGGAACCTATGGGATACTCGACGGACGAAATATATCTGCAAGGTTTTTCGTCGTCTCTCCCCTCGGACGTGCAGCTTGAAATGCTCCACTCGCTGAAAGGATTTGAAAACGCTGAAGTCATGCGTTTTGCTTACGCGATCGAATACGACTGCATAAATCCGCTTGAGCTTATGGGAACGCTCGAATTCAAGAAAATAAAGGGACTTTTCGGCGCAGGACAATTCAACGGAACTTCAGGCTATGAAGAAGCGGCGGCGCAGGGACTTCTTGCCGGAATGAACGCTTCCCTCTTCGTGCGCGGAATGAAGCAGATCGTTCTGCCGCGCCACTCGTCGTATCTGGGAACGCTCATAGATGATCTTGTAACAAAAGGAACAAACGAACCGTACCGAATTATGACAGGCCGAAGCGAATATCGGATCCTCATCCGTCAGGATAACGCGGAAGAACGTCTTTCTGAATACGGACATTACGCGGGGCTTCTCTCCGACGAACGATATGCGGCGGCTCTCGAACGCACGCGCGAGGTGCGTGAAGAAGTTGAGCGCCTTCGCCATGTCAACATCGGCCCGTCGTCGGGAATAAACACTCTTCTGCGGGAACGGGAAACTGCCGAAATCACCTCAGGCGTTACGTTATGTGAGCTTATACGCCGCCCTCAGCTCGACTATGACGCGACAGCGCCATATGATCCCGCGCGTCCCGAGTTGTCTCGCGGCATACGGGAAAGGGTTTATGCCGAAATAAAGTACGAGGGTTATATTAAACGTCAGCTTGAGGAGGTAGCGCGTCAGCATAAATCCGAAACGACCGCGCTTTCTCCGGATATCGACTACTCAAAGATAAAAGGACTTCGCATAGAGGCGGCTCAGAAGCTTGACCGTGTTAAGCCTCTTACCGTAGGACAAGCGGCGCGCATATCCGGCGTGAATCCCGCCGACGTGACCGTTCTTCTTATATGGTTGGAGCAGTATCGTGGAGAAGAATAACCAAAGGCGTAATCACCCCCGAATTTAAGCTTTACCCGACGTTTTTCGCGCCTGTCCGTTTGTAATGTGAATTTGTGAATCTGTGCGTTTGCACTCCGCGCATCTGTAAAAGGTTCATACTTTATTTTACGAATTTCCGACTCATGCACGGCTAAAAATGGAAATGCTTTTCGGTCAGGCAATACGGCAAACGGCTTAACTCTGTGAAAAACAAAAAAATGAAAATATTATTTTGAGGTTACAATGAAAATTTCAGAAAAAACACGCGCTCTGTGTGAGCGCGCGGAGTTTGAATTAAAAGATATTTTTGCGCAAATAGATGATATCGCACGAAAAAACACCGAACATGTTCTCGACTGCTTCCACGAATGTGAGATATCGGAATCTCATTTTGCCCCCTCCACCGGCTACGGATGCGGAGACCGCGGACGCGACACCATTGACCGTCTTGCTTCCATGATATTCCGCGCGGAAGCGGGATTCATGCGCCCCTCTCTTCTGTCGGGAACTCATACGCTGACAGTGGCGCTCTTCGGCATACTTCGTCCGGGCGACGTTATGCTGTCGATCTCCGGAATGCCTTACGACACGCTGCGCGACGTTCTGGGAGTCGGAGACGGCTGCGAAGAGGGCGGTTCTCTGCGGGATTTCGGAATCGGCTTTGAAAAAGTAGAGCTTTCCTCCGACCGCCGCGAGCCTATCGATTACCCGGCAATGCGCGAGGCAATGAAAAAGATCGGCGGAAAGCTGAAAATGGTATATGTTCAGCGTTCTAAAGGATATGCAGATCGTCCTGCTCTCTCAACAGCTCAGATACGCCGCGCGGCTTATATGTCTGCAAAATTTGCGGCGGAGCTTGGAATTGCACGTCCCGTTTTCATGACCGATAACTGTTACGGTGAATTCACGGAGCTGTACGAACCTTGTTATGCGCCTGCTGCGGACGAGCTTCCCGCGGACATTATAGCAGGCTCTCTTATAAAAAATCCGGGCGGCGGAATGGCTGACGTCGGAGGATACATCGTCGGAACACCCGAATGCGTACACTTATGCGGAAATCGTCTGACAGCTCCCGGTGTGGGGCTTGATATAGGCGCCTCTCTCGGACAAAACCGTAATTTGATAAAAGGCTTGTTCTATGCGCCGCACACCACCGCTCAGGCTTTGAAAACCGCTCATCTCGCCGCTTATATTTTCGCGGAAATCGGGCTTCGCGTCGATCCGCTCTGGAACGAGACTCGTCACGATATAGTTCAAGTAGTTGAGTGCGCCGATCCCGCGGGGCTGTCCGCGTTCTGCCTCGGCATACAGTCCGCCTCACCGATCGACGGTCATGTAATACCCGAAGCTTACGAAAGGCCGGGATATGCCGATCCTGTTATCAT
>CAKSJC010000003.1 GCA_934462885.1 uncultured Eubacteriales bacterium
CGCGTTCACCGGAGGTTCCTCGATTGAACTCTCCGCCGACGGTCCCATGAAGCCGCCTTACACCGCTTTCATGCAGGGAGGTCTTACTTACGAAAGCTCCCGACTCGCCGTTATGTCCGCCGCCGACCGTATGTCGGACTTACGTAATCACCGCGCCTAAAATAAAAAGCGGAGCGTCTTAAACAATCTCTGCGTTTAACAAAGCGGGATATTCTAAAAAAGTATCCGCCAAAGCATCCCGCGCGCCCCTATCTAAAAGCTTTCGCCGGAATCAACAAATACCGTCTGTGTACGATACCCTTTTGAGCGGCTTAAAATCTTAAAGAGAAAACCGGAAAAAACTTTTTTGGGAAAGTTTTTTCCGGTTTTTTACGCGCAGTTTCTGCTCTCTCGAATCTCATTTAGCCGAGATATTTTTTTCGCGGAGGCGTTTGTAAACGTTTTGCCTGAGAAGCGTATAAAGAACGGAGAATATCGGAATAAAAACGAGCATGCCGACGATTCCCCATATACCGCCGCCGATAATAACTGCGGCGAAAGTCCAAATCGCCGGAAGTCCGACAGAGTTGCCGACTACTCTCGGGTATACGAGATGGTTATCAATCTGCTGGACTACAATAAACAGCACAACAAACAAAAGCGCTTTCAGCGGACTGTCAATGATTATGAGAAGAACTCCGAACGCTCCTCCGAGGAAAGCTCCTATGTACGGCACTATGGCAGTTACCGTGATCATCGTACAAATGGCAAGCGCATACGGGAAGCGGAACACTGTCATTGCGATAAAGGTCATCAATCCGAGCAGGATTGCGTCGAGACACTGACCCGAAATAAAGTTTGAGAACGCCTTTGCGGACATAGAGAATATTTCCTTACTCCTATCGACAAAAGGCTTTTTCAGATATGCGTAGGCAACCATCTGAAGCTGTGCCGAAAGCTTCTTCTTGCTTGATAGGACATATACCGCAAAAACAATAGACGTTACCGTCGTAAGAGTGCCGCTGATTATTGAGGAAGCTCCCGACATGACCGTCGTCAGTATATTCACGGCGTTGTCCGTGACTTTTGAAATTATTGTGTTCAGGTCAATAGCGGAGAGCCATTCGCTTATTTTCGTGGTGTCGATGCCGTACTCTTCTATATGGTCAAGTAGCTTTAAGTATTCGGGAAGATTAGCCTGAACTTTAACAAATATGGTCTTTACGCTTTCTATAAGCTGAGGGATTATCATATTCGCAATAAAATAAATAAAGAAAAGCGCAATAAGAAATGTCATAACAAGCGCGATTATCTCTATGACGCGATCATTTTTTCGCTTAAGCTTAACTTTATCCGCCGCCCAAGCGAAGAAATGCGCGAGCGCGTTCATCGGCGCGTTCAAAACGAGCGCGATAAGCGCGCCGATAAGAAACGGGCGGAAAAGAGAATATATTCCAAGTACGACCTTCCAAAGCTGTCCTATGTTTTCAAGAGAAACGTATAAAACTATCCCGATAAGAAGAAGCTTCACGATAGATCGGAAAACGTTTTTCGGTTCTACGTTTATATTTACCGAGATCGGTTGTTTTTCATCCGCCGTCTCTTTCCCTACGGCGTCGTTCTTTTTTTCAGGCATGATTCCCTCCGCATAAATTGTATACTTTAATTATACCTGTATTACCGTCTCCCGTCAATCAAATTTCTGCAATTTCCGGGAAACATACGATTAGAATTTCATTAGAAAGCGACGCGGAAACAGCTTTACATTCAATGAGTTTTGTGGTATACTCTTTTCGGTAATCCGAATAAGCGCCCAAAACGGCAGCTCAAAAAATGAACGGACGGTCGCCAAATGAACAAAAACCAAATTGATCCGAAAAAAACGGAAAAAAAACAAAACAGATACGTATTCGCCTGCGCGGGAAGCATACTCTACATAATGCCGTGCGTCATGTGCCTGTGGGTAGGAATAATGGCTGAAGGCTTCACTTACGCGTTTATATTTGCTCTTGTCACGATAGCTCTCGCTCTCCCCGTCGGACTACTCGGACTAAAAGCATACAAAAAACGCTCCCTTATGAAATTTACCTACGCCGCCTGCGCCGTTATGATCGCGCTCCATGTATACTGCATATTCGGGATAGGCGCGTGGTATCTTATAATGTCTCCCGCTCTCATTCTTTACTCGCTTATGATCTTATTCGGATATTCGCTCCGAGAGTAAGTAAATTTTACAAAAAAATCCCGCGCTCTTATATGCAGAGCGCGGTTTTTCTTTTTTCATGAACGAACGTATATATAAGCGTCAGCTTTTCTTCGAAAAAGCCTTCTTTTTCGTTTTCCTTTCGGATACGATAATTATACATAAGAACATCAGCGCCGGGAAAACTACTGCCGAAAGAATACCTGTTTTCATATTTCCGCCTGCTTTTTCCGAAACCAGTCCGACGATGGTAGGTCCGCCGGAACAGCCGAGATCCCCCGCCAGCGCAAGAAGCGCGAACATTGCCGTACCTCCGCGGCGAAGGCTCGCCGACGCTTTGCTGAACGTTCCGGGCCACATTATTCCGACCGACATTCCGCAAAGAGCGCATCCCGCGAGACTTATTACCGGAGACGGCGCCAGACTTATCAAAAGATACGATATAACGCAGAGAAGGGCGCTTCCTCCCATGAATCTGTCAAGTTCGATCCGATCGCCGTATTTGCCGTAAAACGCACGCGTTCCTCCCATGAAAAGCGCAAACGCCATGGGACCGGCTAAGTCTCCCGCGCTTTTCGAAATCCCTAGTCCCTTTTCCGCAAATGCCGACGCCCACTGGCTCACAGACTGTTCGGACGCTCCCGCGCACAGCATCATTATAAACAGAAAAACAAACGTTTTTGAGGAAAACAGTTCGTGCGCTGTCATTCCGCGCTCTCCATCTGCTATTAAAAAGCCTATCGGAACTTTCGTAAACATAACAGCGTTGACTATCGGAAGAACCGCCCATATGAAAGCGAGAATCCTCCACGAGCCGGTTCCGAATGCCGCAAAAAACAGAGTTGAAACAAGAACCACTCCCACCTGTCCGAAGCAGTAAAACGAATGAAGAAGACTCATCGCCTTTTCTTTATTGTCGGAAGGGCAGCTCTCCATAACGGGGCTTACCAAAACTTCAAGAAGTCCTCCCCCTATCGCATATACGGTAACGGAGACAAGTATACCGACAAACGGATCGGCAAACGCTTCCGGCAGGAACGCGAGAAGTATAAGACCCGCCGCCGAGAGTATATGCGCCGAAATCATAGATATCCTGTACCCTATTTTATCCACAAATTTTGCGGAAACAAGATCAACCGCAAGCTGTACCGCAAAGTTTATCGTCACAAGAAGAGTTATACGCTCAAGCGGAATAGAATATATATTCTGAAATGTAATAAAAAGAAGCGGAACAAAATTGTTGACTATCGCCTGAACGATATATGCCGTAAAGCATGAAACGACGGTAGTCTTGTATGAAAATCTCATAAAAACCTCTAAGCATGGAAATGCTTCTTTCTTAAAAGAAAGAAGTAAAGAACTTTTATGCAATATAAGCCCTGCCGTTTTACGTAATCGGATTAAATCTTCGGAAATGCTATTTCGCAGCCTGAGAGCCGCTCTGCGTAACTTACGAAAAAAACATCTCGGGTCAAAATTACGAAAATACCCAAGAACCCCGCCCATAAACGTTCATAATGAAAGCTTATGGACGGGGAATTTTACTAAAATTCTTCCGCGTCGCTCCCCGGTGAATACATACCTATTCTACGTCCGGTACCACGGTTTCGGGAGCTTCGTCAAGCTGCCACGGATTCTTTATTATATTTTTGAGGTGTCTCAGAGCCGCCGCATAGTAGTAACCGTCGCAGATACGCTCGTCGAGAACAAAGGTAAAATCCATGTAGTGTCTTTTCTTGACCATTCCGGCAGCGTCCATTTCATAGGCGCGCCTTTTCGCCCCGAAAGAAAAGAAAACGGGACAGGTTCCGAAATCATACAGGTGATGATAAATAGGCGGAATCCCGAGAGAGCCCATAGACGTTATAAAATATGAGCAGTGGAATGGGCTGACTTTCTGCAAAAACTTCGGAAGAATGTTGAAATAATCGAGAGTTTTCAGAAAATGTATCGCAAACTTGAACACAAGAGAGGGCATATATGTAAGCCCTTTTGCAACGTTGTCAAAATCTCCGCCGGGGTTGTTTCTGTAATTCACAATTTCCGTGTTAAGAGCCTCGTATACATCTCGTAACGTCGCGTCCGGAAGAAGAGAAATTTTTACCACGGTGTCGGGCGACTCAAGAGACATTTCCTTTTTTATCGTAAGCGAAACTTCAACGTGCCGTCTCGTCCAAATACGCTGCCCTCTGATAAAGCGGTTAAGCGCGGGATAGCGCGACACAAGTCTGATATACGCCGCTATCATTATATGCATCATACTGATGTTAGTCATACCCTCGGCTTGTTTTTCTTTCAGATACTTCTCGACTCTTTCTATATCGACGGTATCCCTGATAAAATTGGAAGATCCGACGCGGTTTACCATAATAAACGGTATTACCATTGACATCGGAGAAATACTTCTTACTCTGCGCCATTCTTTTTCGCGTTTTTTCTTTTTTGCCGAAGGAGCAAGCTCGGTGTTTTCCTCTTTTTGTTCGACGGAGACTTTTTCTTGAAGTTGAGTATTCATATTCACACCCCTTTCGGGAATTTTTTAGCTATATGTCGTATATTTCGGCTCACCGCAGCATAACGGCGTTTTATATATTAATATCGTTCGTTTAGTAAAAATTACACCGCACCGATCATCGACTCACTTTATAATATATTACGGTGTTCTCACGCCTGCAAAAGATGAAACGGCTGAACTTCCGAAGCTTTTGATTTGTGCGGATTCCGTTTGCTGGAAGCTTCGGCACGCAATCGTCTGAGATCACAGAGCGGTACTTGATACAATATTTACAGTATAGCATATTTTCCGTCTCAATTCAAGTAACGCGAAAGAATAATAAAGATTAAATTTCAAAAATCAAGTCTTATTTGCTATAAAAGTGTGTAATTTTTGTTAAATGTTCAAACTTTTTCCCAATTGCTTTTTTTGCATAAAAAGCGTATAATTATGTTATAAAACGTCATTTTTTGAAAGAACGGAAGCTTATGGGACACATACCGTCTGCCGAAACACGCGAAATAGACATACTCTCCTTTCAAGAGGCACTGCGCCCGACAAACTATACATACGACCGCTCAAAGTGGATATACATTCCCGATTTTTATTCAGAGTATCGTTATATACTTGGGACGCGCGGAAAAAAACCGCTTATCGTAATCGGCGTAAACCCCTCCACTGCTTCTCCCGACAATCTCGACAACACCCTGAAATCCGCCGAGAGGATATCGCTCGCCAACGGCTACGACAGCTTTATTATGTTTAACGTGTACGCCGAACGCGCGACCGATCCCGATCTCATGGATAAAAGCTTCAATACTGCTCTCCACAAAGAAAATATGGAGGCGTTTGATTACGTTCTCTCTCTCTCAGAGAAACCTCACATCTGGGCTGCATGGGGTACGATCGTCACAAAACGCCCGTATCTTTCCGTCTGCGTGCACGATATGATTAAAATAGGAGAAGGGCACTCCGCCGCATGGTTTACCTGCGGAGAACGTTCAAAAAAAGGCGGTCACCCTCATCATCCGCTCTACCTTCGCTCAGATACTCCCCTATCTCTTTTCGACATAAATCGGTATGCTGAGAATCTTTGATAAAATCATCCGCAGATACCCGACGCCCAAGTTACGCTAAATCAAAAAAGAGATACAAAGCCGACAGCCGTAAGATACGGAGTTCGGATTTGTATCTCTTTTGTTTTAGATTTCGCGAAAGCGGCGCAAAAGCGACGCCTATGCTCTCAAACGTTCAGAGCCTCCTCGTTCAGCGTTCTTCGCGGAAGTATGAAAGGCCGAGAGATGCCGGCGGCTGGGACTCGCGCTTACGGCGTAAGCTTACAGCCACAAGAACGATTATCGTTACAATGTACGGAATCATCTGGTAAAGGCTGCTCGTTCTGTCAACGTTCGTGACTCCGAGAAGCTTCGGAAGGAAGTTGTAAAGCCAGTAGAGAAGCCCGAAAACGTAAGCTCCCCAAATAGCGTTCAGCGGCTTCCATGTCGTGAAAATTACAAGCGCTACCGCAAGCCAGCCGAGAGCCTCTATCTGACCCGTCGTTGCCCAAATGCCGTTGTTGTAGTCGAGAACGTAATATAATCCGCCGATTCCGGAAACGCCCGCGCCGATTACCGTCGCGAGATACTTGTACTTCGTTACGTTTATTCCGGCAGCGTCGGCAGTCGCCGGATTTTCGCCGACCGCGCGGAGATTAAGACCGACTCTCGTTTTATTTAATACAAAGTGCATTATGACCGCAAGAATAACTGCCGCATATGCAAGGAATCCGTAGGAAAACAACACCTGACCTACGGTTCCGAGAGTTGACAGATAAGGTATCTTAACGGTGAACGCCGCATTGGAAACGGGAGCAGCCGTGTATACCTGTCCTTGCAGAAGGAACGCTCCGAAGAAATTCGCAATTCCCATACCGAATGTTGTGAGCGCAAGACCGGTTACGTTCTGATTCGCACGGAGAGTTATCGTGAGAAAGCTGTATATAAGTCCGCCGAAAGCGGCTGCCGCAAACGCACACGCAAGCGCGATAAGAATACAGAATACGGCTTTTGGATTATTCGCGTTGTTCTCATAGAGATAAGCGGAAGCAAAGCCCGCAAAGCTTCCGAGATACATTATTCCCGGTACTCCGAGATTCAGGTTTCCCGTTTTCTCGGTAAGTATTTCACCGAGAGAGCCGAACATGATTATCGTCCCGAACTGTACCGCCCGTCCGAACCATGCAATAAGATTGGTTTCTATCATCAGTTCTTACCTCCTTCGGCGGATACTTCTTTTTTTGCTTCAAGGCGCGCCGCTCTATGCGGTAAAACGAGCCTGTAATTTATAAAGAACTCGCTTCCGAGTATGCAGAACAGGATAATTCCCGAGATTATATCGGCGATATATTCGTTAAGTCCGAACGAAGAGGCGATTTGTCCCGCGCCCTTCTCCAGAAAAATAAGAAGAAACGAGATCAGCGCCATATAGAACGTATTGAATTTAGCGAGCCACGCCACGATAATGGCGGTGAATCCGTTTCCGGCAGCCGTATTTGTTGAGATCGTGTGCTTGTTTCCCGCTACGATTATAAATCCGCAGAGTCCGCAGATTGCGCCCGAGAGGATAAGCGTGCGTATCGTGACTTTTTTTACGTCAATTCCGGCATAGCGCGCGGTTTTTTCGGATTCTCCGACGACGGATATCTCGTACCCGTGCTTTGTGTATTTGAGGTAGATAAACATAAGTATCGTAAGAGCGACTACTATAATGATATTTATCGAAAAATCGTATCCGAAAAGTTTCGGGAACCAGCCTACCTTCGTACCCATGTTGATCGTTCCGAGCGAAGAAGCCTGTCCGCGGAGAATGTTCGTGTAGTATGCCACTATCTGGATAGCAACATAGTTCATCATAAGGGTAAAGAGCGTTTCGTTCGTGTTCCAGTTAGCTTTGAAGAATGCGGGGATAAAGCTCCACACCGCGCCTGCGAGAATACTCGTTACCGCCATTACCGCAAAGAGAAGAGGAGTAGGCATGGAGTTCCCGAGAAACATCATGCACATAGCGGTAGCAAAACCGCCCATAAGAACCTGTCCCTCCGCTCCGATATTCCAGAAACGCATCTTGAACGCGGGAGCGAGAGCGACTCCGATACAGAGGAGAGACGCCATATCGCGCATTGCCCATGCAAATCTGAGCGACGTCTGGAATGTGGCGTTGTATATCTCTCGGTAAACTTCGAGCGGGTTAAGCCCGGTCACGAGAACGATAAACAGCGCGTCAATGAGAAGCGCGGCGATTATGGCAAAGAAACGAACAAAAATCTTACGCCATATGGAGGAAGCGTCACGCTTTGCTATACGGACCAAAGGCTCCTTATGGTTTATTTCGCCGTGCGGATGTTTTTCTGTCTTTGCGTTGTTCATTTATCTTCTCCCTCCTTGTCAGTTTTTTCTTTTTTCTCAGATTCGAAAGCTTTATTTTCTTCCTCATTCCGCGGCGTGCCTGCGGAGAGTTTTGTCATAAGAAGTCCGACCTCTTCCTTTGTCGCGCTGCGTCCGTCGATAATGCCGCTCAAGCGTCCGCCGCAGAGAACCATTATCCTGTCGCAGAGGTCAAGAAGCACATCGAGATCTTCTCCTACGTAAATAACGGCGACTCCTTTTTCTTTCTGTTCGTTTAAGAGGTGGTATATCGTGTACGACGTGCCGATATCAAGGCCACGCACTGCATACGCCGTCATAAGCACCACGGGAGCTGCGGCAATCTCACGTCCTACGAGGACTTTCTGCACGTTTCCGCCGGAAAGGCGTCTCACGGGAGTGTTTGTCGAGGGAGTTACGACGCCGAGTTCATTTTTGATCTCGTCGGCAAGCTCGCGCGGAGACTTTCTCTCGGTGAAGAAAGAATGTCCTTTTTCGTAGCTTTTGAGCATCATGTTGTCCGCCATGCCCATGGACGCGACAAGCCCCATTCCGAGTCTGTCCTCGGGAACGAACGAAAGTGCGACTCCCATTTCCTTTATATCGCGCGGAGAACGTCCGAGAAGCTGTTTCGCCTCGTGTTCTTCTTCCTCTCCCGGAGCGAAGAACTCGACGCTTGAGCCTTCCTTTGCAATCTGAAGTCCGGCAATAGCTTCGAGAAGCTCTTTCTGACCGCATCCGGAAATACCGGCTATGCCGAGTATCTCGCCCCCGTATGCGTCGAACGAGATATCGTCAAGCACGGGAAGTCCGTCGATGCCCATGACTGACAGATTCTTTACGGAAAGGCGTTTTACGCGGTTCTTCGGTTCGGGTCTGTCGATATTGAGAGAAACTTTACCGCCGACCATCATTTCGGTAAGCGAAAGCTCCGTTGAATCCTTTGTTGCGACCGAACCTATATACTCGCCTTTGCGGAGTATCGCTACTCTGTCCGAAACGTCAAGCACCTCGTGCAGCTTATGCGTAATGATTACGACGGCTTTGCCCTCTTTTTTCATCTCGCGCATGACCCCGAACAGCTTTTCGGTTTCCTGCGGAGTAAGAACGGCAGTCGGCTCGTCGAGGATCAGTATATCCGCTCCGCGATATAGGACTTTTACAATCTCAAGAGTCTGCTTCTGCGAGACGGTCATATCGTACACTTTCTGATCGGGAGTTATATCGAATCCGTATCTGTCGCATATCTCCTTTACTTTTTTCGACACCGCCTTCATATCGAGTTTTCCGCGGTTATTTTCATCGTGCAGACCGAGAATTATGTTTTCGGCAGCCGTGAACACGTCGACAAGCTTGAAATGCTGGTGAATCATACCGATGCCGAGTGCGAACGCATCCTTAGGGGAACGAATTGACACTTCTTCGCCGCCGACGAATATTTGACCCTCGTCGGGATAGTAGATACCTGAGAGAATATTCATTAACGTAGTCTTGCCGCTTCCGTTTTCTCCGAGTAGAGAAAGTATTTCTCCGTATCTGATCTCAAGAGACACATTCCGGTTTGCCACTACTTTCTTTCCGAAAGTTTTTGTTATTCCGACAAGTTTTATTGCGTCTTCCATATATAGCTCCGTATACTCCTTTCGGTTTCCGGTGTGCGCAGGCGAATCCTTATCCTCCTGCGCGGGGTGTATAAATAAAATTTTCGATAAGCTCGCACCCAAGCTTGAGGCAGGCTTTCTTCAAGCCCGTGTGCGAATTTACCGCTCATGCTTATGTATCGTTTTTACTCTGAAAAAGTTAAGAAAAAGCGTGTCCGAAAAATCTGTCGTCGGCGCGCCCGCTTCGTTTATGAAAATCTGCAAATCTTTTATTGAAAGAGGCATTTCCTTTACGAAATGCGGCAGATCCTTTATAAAAGGCGGCTGACGCGGATATTTCAATCAAAATTGAGGGAAGCCTATGTATATGACTTCCCTCATTTTGATTCGGCTATATGCCGCAGAAATTATTTTTCGATGATTCCGTCGATTCTTACAGAGAAGTAAGGAGCGCTTCTGAATTCGGATTCTGTGAAGTATCCGTCTGTTATGCACTCAACAACCTCGCCCTGATAAATAGCAGTCATTGTGCTCCAATCCATGAAGCTCATGTCTACCTTGCAGGATGTGAGATGTCCTTCGGCGTCTGTTTCAACCGTGCAGGTACTCTGGTCGGCGGAAACCGTGAATGTAGATGTATCGAATACGTGGAGAGTACCGTCTCTGAGAGCTGCTTCGACTTCGGCTACCTTTTCAGCAGTGCCTTCAGCGCAGGAAGCTCCGAGAGGAGTTATAGCAACTCCGTTTTCAGCGTATCCTTTAGCGACGTCTACGGGGAAATCTGTTCCTTCGATAGCGGAAGTGAAGAGATCCTTGTAGAATTCAGACCATGTGTTTGTGGGAGATGTAAGAGCAGCGTTGGGAGCTGTCTCGAGCATATCTACGTTATAGCCTACGGAGTAGCAAACCTTACCGTCTGCAAGAAGTTTTTCGCAAGCGGAAGGAGCGCCTGTGGAGTCGGCGTGCTGACCGATGATAACGCATCCGTTTGCAACGAGAGCTTCAGCGGCAGCTGCCTCTTTATCTATATCAAACCAGGAGTTCGTATAGTTTATTTCCATTGTTACGTTCGGAACAATGGAACGGAGACCGAGGAAGAATGCAGTGTAACCGGATACAACTTCAGCGTAGTTATAAGCGCCTACATAACCGATCTTTACGTTTCCTTCAGCGTCGAAAGAGTTCGGAAGAGCTTCGGGAGTAACAACACCGTCTTCTATAAGCTCAGCAAGCTTCATGCCGGCAACAACACCGGAGACGTAACGGGACTCATAAACCTTTGTGAATCCGTTCTTGAAGTTGTCAAGACCTGTGAGCGCAGCAAAGTCTCCTGTTACGGAAACGAATGTTACGTCAGGGAACTGTTCGGCAGCCTGAACCATGAATGTCTGATGACCGTAGCTGTTCGCAACTACGACAGAGCATCCTGCTCCTACGAGGTCCGTAGCAGCGTCAAGGCAGGAAGAGTTTTCTTCAACTTTGTACTTCCAGATAATCTGGCTATCGGCGATACCGAGAGCAGCCGCAGCTTCCTTGATACCGTCCATGTGAGCCTTTGTGTAACCTTCTGTTTCGTCGCCTACCATGATAGCGCCGATTTTGAGATCAGCTGCTGCCTTGGAGTCTTTTTTGTCGCTTTCAGTATTGTTTTCAACACTGTCTTCAACGTTTCCCTTGTTGTCCGTCTCGTTTTCGGAACCGTTGCATCCCGTGAAAACTGAGAGTACCGTGAACATCATTACGAGAACCATTGCCAATGCGGCAATTTTCTTGAACATTTTACGTTCCTCCTGAAAAAATAAATAAAAAAATTTATATTTTTAACCCTGTTCGGGATAAAAACCTGATTCAGCAGAATTTTATGCCTTTTTCATTCATTTCGGCGATCCTTGCGAGAGATTCAACGCGGACTCCCATATTTCGCACGATTTCACCGCCGTTCTGATAAGCTTTTTCGATAACGATCCCCGCTCCGATTACCGAAGCTCCCGCGTCCTTTATGACAGACAGAAGCGCGAGAAGAGCGCTTCCTTTCGCGAGAAAATCGTCTATGATAAGAACTTTGTCGTCCTTTGTGAGAAACTCGCGCGACAGGCGGATCGTATAAGATCTTTCGTGCGTATAGCTGTAAACTTCAGCCGTATACACGTCTCCTGAAATATTATTTGTAGGGGTTTTCTTTGCAAAAACAACAGGAACTCCGAAGTATGCCGCCGTAAGACAAGCTATTCCGATACCCGACGCTTCTATTGTGAGGATTTTGGTAACACCCTCATCCTTATAAAGCCGGTAAAACTCTCTCCCGAGTTCGGAGATGAACGGAACATCGATTTGATGGTTAAGAAAGCTGTCCACCTTAAGCACATTTCCGGCGGCGACTTTCCCATCCTTCAATATCTTGTCTTCAAGCAGTTTCATATGCGAAGCCCCCGATAAAGTTTATTGAATTTTACATCTGTTTTTCCATAAAATAAAAAAAGTGAAAACACTGTTTACATTATACACGTTTTTATTTCAGAAATCAATCCCCCGATAATATAAAATAAAACAAACTTCGAACAAAATCTTTGTATTTTATAAACAATGAAAACGGATAAAATGCAGTTGAACAATGAATAAAACGGTTCGGTCGAAGAATAAAGAACTCTCTCCGCGGCGTCAAACCGTTTTTTCTTCGCTAAACTATATCCGCACTCTTTATTTTGAATAAAACTTTCGGGTAAATATATCTCAATAAGAGTTTTTTCATAAAAAGGGGCTGTCTTTCCCGTATTTCATCGCACCAAAAGCAGCTCCAAGACGAACACCAGCACGCAGCATGCCGAGGCAACTTTGAAAAGGTCCGCACCTATCCACGCCAGAACAATTCCGACAACGAGAGCGGCTGCTCCGGCGACAGGAGATTCCGTCGCGTCGATGACAGCCGGAAACGTCATCACGGCGAGCGTAACGTATGGTATATAATAAAGGAAAGATTTCAAAAAAACATTAGTTATACGGCGGCGTATAACGGTGAGCGGAAGTACGCGGACAGCAAACGTTACCGCCGCCATGACGAGAATGTATATGTAAACTTTATTCATCGTGCTCCGCCTCCTCGTGATCGACAATAGGCGATACAACCGCGAAAACGGAAGCTATCACAACCGTTAGAATGATAGTTTTCGTTCCGCTTGAAATACCTGCGAGAACGGGAAGTCTTTCCGCCGCAAATGAAAGCGCAAAGCTTACGGCGACTGCCGCGGCAACTCTGCGGTGTTTGCGGGACGGCGGGATTATCACGGCGAGAAACATTCCGTAAAGCGCTACGCTGAGCGCGCTGACTATGCGAACGGGAAGCACGTTTCCCATTATAACGCCGAAAAACGTTCCCGCCGCCCACAGCGGAACGGTTGCAGACATCGCGCCGTAAGAATACTTCGGATCGATAAATCCCGGGCGCGCTATATTTATTCCGAACAGTTCGTCGGTGACGTCAAACCCGATGAGAATCCGATGGATAAGAGATGTTTCGGGCGAAAACTTTTGGCTGAGGGCACAGCTCATAAGAAGATAGCGGGCGTTCGTAATAAACGTCATAAGGGCTACCTCGGTATAAGACGCGCTTGCCGCAATCAGCGTAAATCCGATATACTCGCCGGCGGACGCATTGTTCAAAAGACTCGCGACAAGCCCCTCAATCGCAGACAAGCCCGCGTTTTTCGCGGCTATACCTAGCGAAAACGCTACCGCGAAATAGCCGAGTCCTATCGGAAAACCGTCGCGCGCGCCCTCGGCAAACGCAGAACGTAAAACTTTTCTTTTTGTTTTGGCAGTATTAGATCTCATGAAAAACGCCTTCTTTTTATGACTTCCTAATGATTTCTTTTTGACTTTCCGTATGTGGTGTTTTCTCCCCTCTTTTCCTTTACCAGTATTTCTTATCGAGCGAACGCATTTGGACAGCCTCCATGATGTGCTGTTTCTTTATCGTGCCGCCGAGAACGCCGTTTTCGCGTATCATTTTCCCGCCGCAGTCGAGATCGGCGAGTGTACGGGCGACGCGGAGTATTCTGTCGTAGCTTCTGGCGGAAAGTCCCGTTTTATTGAATATATCTTCAAGAATTTTCTGAGAAGCGCCGTCAAGCGCGCAGAATCTGCGCAGTTCCTCCGTCTGCATTAGCGAATTCGAACGTGAAGCATAATCGGCGAATCCCGCTTCGCGGAAACGTTCACGCGAAATTTCGCGCGCCGCTTCCACTTTTTCCCGTATTTCCGCGGAGGACTCGGAGGGAGCGTCTTCGGACAATTCCGCGAACGACAGCTCCGGCATCTCTATCTGTATGTCGATACGGTCAAGCATAGGTCCGCTTATGCGCGAGAGATACGCATGAATATCCGCCTTTTTACAGGTACACTTCCCGCTTCGGCTTCCGTAATATCCGCACTTGCAGGGATTCATCGCGCACACCAGCATGAATGACGACGGGTACGTCATGCGACCTGCGGCGCGGGTTATAGTAACTTTTTTATCTTCAATCGGCTGACGCAGAGCGTCAAGCGTGTCTTTTCTGAATTCAGGAAACTCGTCAAGGAACAAAACTCCGTTGTGAGCGAGAGATATCTCTCCCGGACTCGGTATTTTTCCGCCGCCGACAAGCGCAGAAGTGCTTGAGGAATGATGAGGGGAGCGGAACGGACGTTCAAGAACAAACGGAAGCTCTTCCGACAGCATTCCGGCGCACGAATATATTTTCGTAGATTCGAGCGCTTCCTCGTAGCTCATTTTCGGCATAATCGTCGGAAGCCTTTTCGCAAGCATTGATTTTCCGGAACCCGGAGGTCCGATGAGAAGAATATTGTGAGAACCCGCCGCAGCCGCCGTCATAGCTCTTTTCGCGCGGTACTGTCCCTTCACCTGAGAAAAATCTTCGCTTGACATTCGATCCGTTATCGAAAGATACGGATTCCCCGACGCGGACGAAAGAAGCTCTTCTCCCGTGAGATGCAGAACGAGCGAACGGATATCGCGCACTCCGTACACATTCACTCCCTCGCGCCACGCGACAGAGGCTTCGGCAAGGTTAGCTTCCGGAACGAAAATGTTCCGCCGTCCGGCTTCTATCGCCGCAAGAGTCATACCAAGCGCACCGCGCACCGGACGCACGTCTCCCGAAAACGAAATCTCTCCGATAAACGCGGAATCCGCAGAGTCAAAATCTATCATACCGCAGCTTTTGTAGATTGCGCACAGCACCGCAAGCTCAATCGCGGTTCCTTCCTTTTTCTTATCGGCGGGAGCGAGATTTATCGATATTTCAGCCTGAGGAATGGGAAAACCGCTGTTTTCGGAGCCTGTAAAGATACGCTTTTCCGATTCGCGTATAGCCGCGTCCGGCAGCCCGACTATCTCAAAATCCGGGAGATTTTTGCGCGCGGAGCACTCGATTGTAACTTCGTATCCTTCCGTCCCGTAAACGGCGGCTGAATATGTAACGGCAAGCATAAATTCGTCCTTTCGTAAAATGCGGCAGATAATTCCGAAAAACACAGGCTATGCGAAATTCCCGCAAATCGCATACGTTTTATTTTTTATATTGTATACGGCTTTTTATATCGCATAACGCAGATCTCGCCCGTAAGGCAGCGCGGTTATGCGTTCAGAGCCTGCATCCGCGAAAAGCGGCGTTCGGGAAGAACGAGCGCAAAGTTCAATGAAGCAGGCAGAGGAGCGTTATTCTTTATCTGCGTTCATTTTACCACACAATTCGTCGGCAATCAATACAAAAAAACGACGTTTTTTCACCGCTCCGTGTTATACTGCGTCAAATATAAAAAAATTTTAAAAATCCCTTGACAAAACGCAAAATGAGTGGTAGTATATTATTACTTTAATATGATAAAGCGATAAATTAAGTCGCTCGGAGGTACATATGAAAAAACTTACAAAACTTATTGCTCTTATTCTCGCTCTTGCAAGCGCGGCAACGTTTGCCTCATGCGCAAAGAAAGATACAACCGATACAGACGACAAGAACAATGATTCTTCAGCTATAACCGACAACTCCGCAGACACCGAAAACACGGATGCCGATTCGGATCTTCAGTACGTCAAGGATAAAGGAACTCTCGTTGTAGGTATCACGGTGTTTGAACCTATGGATTACGAAGATGAAAACGGCGACTGGATAGGCTTTGACGCCGATATGGCAAAGGCTTTCGCCGAAAGCATAGGAGTTGAAGCTAAATTCCAGATAATCGACTGGGACAGCAAGGTTATGGAACTCGGAAGCAAAACCATCGACGCCGTTTGGAACGGAATGACTCTTACCGACGAAGTAAAGAGCGCCATGGAATGTTCAAACGCCTACTGCAACAATGCGCAGGTAGTTATTCTTCCCGCCGATAAAGCTGACGATTACACCGACGCCGAAAGCATGAAAGAACTTACTTTCGCGGTTGAGTCCGGTTCCGCAGGTCTTGCCGAAGCTGTCGCAAACGGCTTCAGTTACGTGGAAGTCCTCGACCAGGCGACCGCTCTCCTTGAAGTCTCCTCCGGCGCTGCCGACGCGGCTATAATCGACTCCCTCATGGCAGGCGCTATGGTAGGCGAAGGCACAAGCTACGATAAGCTTACATACACGATAGGTCTTAACTCCGAAGAATACGGCGTAGGCTTCCGCAAGGGTTCCGATCTCGCCGCCGCTCTTAACGACTTCTTCAAGTCCGCGTATGACGACGGCTCTATGCTCTCCTGCGCCGAAACCTACGGCGTTCAGGCTGCTCTTATCGAACAGTAATCTGACAAATCCCAAAGAATACCATACAAACCACGCATAGCGCCGTCTCATCCGCTTATATCAAATGAGACGGCGGTATGCTGTTTTTCGGAGTAAACTATGTTTTCAACTGTTATTGGCGCGCTGAGCGCCGGTTTTTTGCAAACGCTTAAGCTGTTTGCGGTAACTCTTATAGGCGCGCTTCCTCTGGGACTTCTTATCTCGTTCTGTTCAATGAGCCGTTTCGCTCCGCTCAAATGGCTTACCAAAACTCTCATATGGATAATCCGCGGCACGCCGCTCATGCTCCAGCTTATCATTATTTTTTACGTTCCCGGTTTTATCCTGAAAAGCGGAACTCCGTGGCCGAGCGGTGAAGCGGGACGCTTTACGGCTGCCGCCGTCGCTTTTATTCTCAACTACGCTTTCTATTTCTCGGAAATATTCCGCGGAGGCATACAGGGCGTTCCCGTCGGTCAGAATGAGGCGGGGCAGGTTCTCGGAATGACTAAAAATCAGATATTCTTCAAGGTAACTCTTCTTCAAATGATAAAGCGCATCGTTCCCCCGATGTCGAACGAGATAATCACACTCGTAAAAGACACCTCCATCGCGAGAATAATTTCCCTGCAAGAGGTAATTTGGGCGGGATACGCCTTCCTCAAAGGATCGCACGGATATTCGGGTCTTCTGTGGCCTCTTTTCTTCACGGGCGTTTATTACCTTGCGTTCAACGGAATCTTAACGCTTCTCTTCGGTTGGATCGAAAAGAAGCTCAACTACTTCAAATAAGGGGAGGGCGCGAATATGCCGGAAAAAATTCTCGAAGTAAAAAACTTAAAAAAAAGCTTCGGAAATACAGAAGTTCTGCGCGGAATAGATTTTTCACTGAACCGCGGAGAAGTGCTCGTTATCATCGGCTCATCGGGAAGCGGAAAGACAACACTTTTGCGCTGTATTAATTTTTTGGAAGAAGCAGACTGCGGCGAGATATCGGTTGCCGAAAACGTAATCTGGGAAGCGGGACGAAAGTTCACGGATGCGGAAATAAGAAAAAACCGCCGTCATTTCGGACTGGTTTTCCAATCTTTCAACCTTTTCCCTCAGTACAACGTGCTGAAAAATGTAACTCTCGCTCCGACGCTTCTCGCGAAGGAAGAGCTTAAAGCAGAAAGCAAACGTGCAAAAAACGCCTCCTTCCGTCTGCGTGAAGAGAAAAAAGCGGCTCTCGCGCGTATAGAAGAACGCGCCCGCGAGCTGATCGGCACAGTCGGACTTTCCGACAAGATATCGAACTACCCGTGCGAGCTTTCCGGCGGTCAGTGCCAGCGCGTTGCAATAGCGAGAGCGCTTGCCCTGTCGCCCGATATCCTCTGCTTCGACGAGCCTACCTCGGCTCTTGATCCCGAGCTTACGGGAGAGGTGCTGAAAGCCATCCGCGCTCTCAAAAATGACGACCGCACAATGATAGTCGTAACTCATGAAATGGAATTTGCCCGCGGCGTCGGAGACAAGATAATTTACATGGCTGACGGAATTATCGAGGAAATGGGAACGCCCGAAGAAGTATTCGGAAATCCAAAATCAGATAAAACAAAGCAGTTCTTGGCTAACTCAAAAGTCAAAGGATAACGCTTGATTTGGGCGCAGAGGAAAAACTTGTTTTGAAAAACAAAAAACTTTCCGTCCGCCGCTCTCTAAGCTCCCCGAAAACAGAGTCAGGTTAATTAAAAAAAGATACTCACCGCACCCGCGCTGAGTATCTTTTTTGACCGTGAGGAAAAAAACAGCCGCACGCGCAAGTTTTGTTCAGAGAACGAATAAACTTTTTTACGATAATATAACTCCGCGAGAAAATATAAAAACGTCACGAAAAACCGCGCAAAAAAGGGCGCGGCAAAGTTTTTTGCGTTGACGTCCGTTTTTTCTCAGCGTCGGAAAAATCAGGCATTTTTTTCAAAAAAACGTCTCGGCTCATCTTGAATTCCGCCGTAATTACATATATGCGAAAAATGTTCAAAAAAAACCTTTGATTTTGAAAGGTTTTTGTTGTATGATATATAATGTTGTCACATCAAAGTTTTTTCTTTCGGCTGTGACGTATACTCAGGCAAAGGAAGGTATGACGATTGTCCGTAATGTACACGTTAGATAAAAAGAATGATATCGCTCTCGGTATCGACGTCGGCTCAACAACCGTGAAGGTAGCTGTGATTAAAAACGGCGCGGTTGCCGCACAAATGTATGAAAGGCATTACTCAAAGATAAAGGACTCCGTTCTTTCAATGCTTGAAAAGCTTTCCGACACCCTTGGAAACGAATCGTTCTCGGTCGCAATATCGGGTTCGGCAGGTCTCGGTCTGTCCGAAGCCGCGGAAATTCCGTTCATACAGGAAGTATGGTCTACATCTACGGTTATAAAGAAATACGCTCCCGACACGTCGGTCGTAATAGAGCTTGGCGGCGAGGACGCAAAGATAATTTTCTTTGAGGGAGGATGCGACGAACGCATGAACGGAACGTGCGCCGGAGGCACGGGAGCGTTTATCGATCAAATGTCTTCCCTGCTCGGCGTAACCCCCGACGAGCTTGACGAGTTATCCTTAAAACACAAAAAAATATACCCCATAGCGTCACGCTGCGGAGTTTTCGCAAAAAGCGATATCCAACCGCTCCTGAATCAAGGCGCTTCAAAGGAAGACATCGCGGCAAGCATATACCAGGCGGTCGTCAACCAAACAGTAGCCGGACTCGCGCAGGGACGCGAAATCGGAGGGCGCGTGATGTTCCTTGGCGGACCGCTGTACTACTGCCGCGGACTCAGAGAACGATTCTGCGAAACCCTTAAGCTGAGCGATGAAAACGCGATCTTTCCCGATTACGCGAGAAACGCCGTTTCGATAGGCGCGGCTTTGTATGCGCAAACCTCGGCGGGAAACACGGTCACACTTCACGAACTCCTTTGCAGAATTTCGGAGGCAAAAACCCGCGCCGCCGCGCGCAGACTCCCGCCTCTCTTCGAAACAAAAGAAGAATACGACGCTTTCGCCGCGCGCCACGCCAAAGCCTCCGTAGAATTCGCCGATATCGAAAGCTACGCCGGAAAAGCATACCTCGGAATCGACTGCGGAAGCACCACGACAAAGCTCACTCTCATCGGAGAAAACTCCGAAATTCTATATACTTATTACAACTCAAACCTCGGCAATCCCGTCGAGATCGTAAAAAAAGAACTCGATTCGATCTACAAAAAATGCGGAGATAAAATAGAAATATCCTCCGCCGCCGTAACCGGTTACGGCGAAGAACTGATACGTCGCGCGTTTTCCGTCGATTACGGAATTGTCGAAACCGTGGCTCACTATACCGCGGCAAAGTTTTTTAAGCCGGACGTGGATTTTATTCTCGATATCGGCGGTCAAGACATAAAATGCTTCAAGATACAAAACGGAGCTATCGATAAAATAATGTTAAACGAAGCATGCTCTTCGGGATGCGGTTCGTTTATCGAAACTTTTGCGAAAAGTATGAATCTTTCGGCAAAAGATTTCGCACGCGAGGCGTTATTTGCAAAATCTCCCGTAGATCTCGGAAGCCGCTGCACCGTATTTATGAACTCGCAGGTCAAGCAGTCGCAGAAGGACGGCGCGACAGTAAGCGATATCTCAGCCGGTCTTTCCGTGAGCGTCGTGAAAAATGCGATATATAAGGTCATCCGCGCGCACTCCCCCGACGATCTCGGCAAAAATATCGTCGTACAGGGAGGAACGTTCTATAACGACGCGGTTCTCCGCGCGTTCGAACGCGAACTCGGACGGAACGTTATCCGCCCCGGTATAGCCGGACTCATGGGGGCATACGGCGCCGCGCTTTACGCGAAAGAACACGCGGAAAAGGACGGAAAAACCAAGTCTTCTCTCATAACAAAAGAATCTCTCGCGTCATTTAAGCACGACTCCAAGACTGCGACGTGCCGCGGATGTCCGAACAACTGTCTGCTCACGGTGAATACGTTCGGCGGAAAAGAAAAATATATTTCCGGAAACAAGTGCGAACGCGGAGCGGGAGGAGGCGACGTTTCTTCCGACGTTCCGAATCTCCACGAGTATAAGAGACGGCTTCTTCTCGAAATGTGTCCCGACCGTATCCCCGACGACAAGTCGGAAATCGGTCCGCGCGGAGTCATCGGACTCCCTCTCGCGCTCGGAACATACGAGCTTTTGCCTCTTTGGGTAGGTATCTTCCGAACCCTCGGCTTTACGCCCGTGTCGTCGGGAATGTCGTCGAAAAAAATTTACGAAAAAGGACAGTTCTCTATCCCGTCGGATACGGCTTGCTACCCCGCGAAGATAATGCACGGACATATCGAAAAGCTGTGCGAAATGGGATGCGACGTCATATTCTACCCGAGACTTACGTGGAATCTCAACGAACACGACAGCGACAACCATTATAACTGTCCTGTCGTTGCGTATTACAGCGAGCTTCTGCGCGGAAACATGAACTGTCTTCGCGACAGATATTTCATGTTCCCGTACCTGAGTCTCGACAGCAAACGCCAACTTGTAAACGCCCTCATGCGCGAATTCGGACGTCGGTTTACCGACATTAAAAGAGCCGAGGTGCGCCGCGCCGTGGACGAAGGCTTCAGAATGTACAACGAATACATGAAAAAGATCTCGGACGCCGGAGAAGCGGCTCTTCGCTATGCCGATGAACACGGCAAACAGGTTATGATTCTTGCCGGACGACCGTATCACGCCGATCCGGAAATCGGTCACGGAATAGATAAGCTTGCGGTATCTCTCGGCTTTGTCGTGGTATCGGAGGACTCGGTATACCACCTCGCCAAAACGCCGGACGTACATGTTCTCAACCAGTGGACGTATCATTCGCGCTTATACAGAGCAGCAGCGTTCGCGGCGGAGCACGAAAACGTACAGCTCGTACAGCTCGTGTCGTTCGGCTGCGGTGTCGACGCCATAACAACCGACGAAGTAAAACGCATCCTCGAACTTCACGGAAAATACTACACTCAGATAAAAATAGACGAGATCGCAAATCTCGGAGCGGTAAAAATCCGCCTGCGCAGTCTCGCCGCCGTACTTTGATAAAATTTTGATAAATTCAGAACACCAATAAAGTAAGGAGGGATCGGAATGGATGAAAACTACTCTAAATTTACAAAAGATATGAAGAAAGATCACATTCTTCTTATGCCGAATATGCTTCCGATACACTTCAAGCTCATAAAGAAAATACTTGAAAACTACGGATACCGCGCCGAGCTTCTCGAAACCGACGGAGCGGGACTCGCGGAGCTCGGACAGAAATACGTTCACAACGACACCTGCTATCCCGCGATACTCGTAATAGGTCAGATGCTTGACGCTCTTATGTCCGGAAATTACGATCCGAAAAAATGCGCCCTTCTTCTGTTCCAGACAGGAGGCGGCTGCCGCGCTTCAAACTACGTCTCTTTGATGAGAAAAGCTCTTATCAACGCGGGGATGGAATACGTTCCGGTTATTCCCCTCGGCTTATCCGGAATAGAAAAACATCCGGGTTTCCCAAACTATCTGCCGATGTACTATAAGATGGCGTTCGGCGTGCTCTACGGGGATCTTTTGATGTCTCTCTCAAATCAAGTGAAGCCTTACGAAAAAAAACGCGGCTCGGCTGACGCTATGTGTGAAAAGTGGGTGGAACGCCTGAGCTGCGAGCTTGATTCGAACGTTATTGTTTACTCACGGGTAAAGAAAGACTACCGCGAGATTATCCGCGATTTCGCTTCTATCCCCATGGATAAAAGAAAAGCGGTAAAGGTCGGAATTGTCGGAGAAATTTATGTGAAATTCTCTCCTCTCGGGAACAACAAACTCGAAAACTTCCTCATTTCCGAAGGCGCGGAGCCGGTCGTTCCCGGACTTCTCGATTTTTTCAATTACTGCGTATACAACGGTATAGAGGACTTTAAGCTGTATAAGCGCAGATATATTCAATATCTCATGAATAAGGCGGCGTTCTCGTTCCTTTGCAAAATACAGAAGGACATGATCGACGCAATAAAAGAAGAAGGCTCGTTTACTCCGATGACTCCGTTTGAACATACGGCAGAGCTAACAAAAGGCTTCATCGGGCGCGGAACAAAAATGGGTGAAGGATGGCTTCTCGCCGCGGAAATGCTTGAGCTTGCCCACTCGGGCGTACTTAACATTGTCTGCGCTCAGCCTTTCGGATGTCTCCCCAATCATATCTGCGGAAAGGGTATGATGAAGCCGATAAAAGAACATATCCCGGAAGCAAACATCGTTGCGATAGACTACGACCCCGGCGCGTCCGCCGTCAACCAGGAAAACCGTCTCAAGCTGATGCTCTCCGCGGCGAAAGAAAAAAACGAGACTGACAGAAATTTTTCTTCTCTAAACGTCAAATGAGCCGCGGCGCGTAACATTCCCGAGAGCGTTCCGCTATCAAAATCGGACAATTTCGTAATTTATTTACAGTTTTTATAAATAAATCCGATCACCTCTTTTATAAACACGCCTGACCGCCGTTCCTTTTTTCTAAAAATCACCGCAGCAGCTCATCGCTATCGCCTTTTCCGGTTTGAAATTCACTTACCGTTACAGGTTTGCGATAAGCTGTTGTTTTTTATCCGCAGCGTTTCTTTCCGACTGTCGCACGCCGCCCCTCACCTCCGCCGTCGCCGTTGACAGAACGGATAAGATTTGTTATAATATAATATGTATACTTGACTTCTGCCGACGGCAGTGCAACCGAAAGGATCAGACATATGAATTTACTTGAACTTAAAAATAAAATTTCATCAGGCGGAATCGACTCCTCTCTTACCGACGCCCTGTCAGTCTCCGCCGAAAAAATACCCGACGAACGCGACCGCTACATAAAGGCTCTCGAAGAATTCGCCGATCTTTACGGAGACGGAGAAATTTCCGTTTTCTCCGTCGGCGGAAGAAGTGAAATCTCCGGAAATCATACCGACCACAATCATGGACGCGTTATCGCGGCAAGCGTGAATCTCGATATCATCGCCGCCGCCAAAAAAAACGACGACGGCACGGTACGCATAAAGAGCGAGGGCTTTCCTGAGGACGTAGTTCCCGCGGAAAACGTCGACGCTCCCGTCAAAGAGAAATTCTTCACTTCAGCCGCTATAATTGCGGGCATGGAAAAAGCATTTCTCAACGCCGGTTATAAAATCGGCGGATTTTCGGCGTACACGACCTCAAACGTTTTGAAAGGCTCCGGAATAAGCTCCTCCGCCGCTTTCGAGGTTATGGTAGGCAACATCCTAAACTATCTCTACAACGACGGACAAGTCTCAAACGTCGAGATCGCGAAAATGGCTCAATTTGCCGAAAACGTGTATTTCGGAAAGCCCTGCGGACTTATGGATCAGACCGCGTGCGCGGTAGGCGGTTTTATCACGATAGATTTTGCTGATCCGATGTCCCCCGTCATCGAAAAAATGGATTTTGACTTAACTTCCGCAGGATACCGTCTCTGCCTTGTGAACACCGGCGGAAATCACGCCGACTTAAACGAAGATTACGCCTCGGTTCCCGCCGAAATGAAAGCCGTCGCCCGAGAACTCGGCGTAAACGTCCTTCGCGAGACTTCCGCGGAAAAACTGGAGCGTGCTCTTTCGGAAAAAGGTCCCGAACTTCGCAAAAAGCTCGGCGACCGCGCAATCATGAGAGCGTTCCATTTCTTTGCGGAAAACGAAAGGGTCGCCGCTCAGGTCGAAGCGCTCAAACGCGGCGATATCGAAGCTTTCAAGCGCGGAGTCACCGAAAGCGGAAACTCAAGTTTTAAATACCTTCAGAACATATATACGACAAAGAATGTCTCGGAACAGGGGCTCTCTCTCGCACTCTGCCTGACCGAGAGATTCCTCCACGGCACCTCAGGCGTGTGCAGAGTACACGGCGGAGGCTTTGCGGGAACAATACAGGCGTTCGTTCCTGCTTCGCTTACCGAAGAATACAGAAATAAAATGGACTCCGTGTTCGGAGAAGGCGCGTGCCACATTCTCGCAGTAAGAAAGAACGGGGCGTGCCGCATTCTTTAATTAAAAATTACAACGCGGAAAGGAGCGCGGACAAATGAAAAAAAATAAAAAACGCAAAAGTGACTTCGAGAATCGTGACCCGCGGAATGAAAAAGGTAAAAAAGCGCTCGGAATCATACTGCTCCTTTTTGTAAACTTCGCGCTTTTCTACGCTCTTTTCAGACTTATTATAGCTCTTGCGGAAAAAACGGGAGTCTACGCGATATATTACGCCGGAACCAGCGTTTATGTCGCCGTGCTCTGCGGACTTTTTATCGCATTTTTCTGCCTGAACGGCTTCACGTTCGATAAAAAGCCGCGCGAGATAGAAGAACTTCCCGATTCGTGGAGCTATGAGAAAAAATGCGATTTCATGAAAAAACAGCCCGCGCGCCGCGCGAAAGCAAGAAAGCTAATATTCTTTCTTCTTCCGCTTGTCGCGGTGCTTTTCATAAGTTATATCGAATTGTTCCTCATAAAATAAAAAACGGATGATAAAATCATAAATTAATGCAGAAAATAAAATTGATAGCAATGGGCAGGCTCACCGAAGAGCCGTTTCGTGCGGCGGCAGCCGAATACTTAAAGCGAATGTCCCGATATTATTCGGTAACAGTAGTCGAGCCGAAACCTGAAAATCTTCCGCGCGACCCGTCTCCCTGCGAAATAGAAAAGGCGCTCTCGGCGGAAGCAAAGAAAATTCTCGCGGAAATACCCCCGCACGCATACGTTGCGGCAATGTGCGTCGAAGGACGCGGAATGCCGTCTGAAAAATTCGCCGCTATGCTTTCAAAGGCGGCGGCTGACGGGATCGGCGAAATATGCTTTATAATCGGTTCGTCTCACGGACTTGCCGATGAGGTAAAACGCCGTGCGAACGTAAAGCTTTCGGTCTCGGATATGACTTTCCCTCATGAATTATTCCGCGTCATGCTTCTTGAACAGCTTTACCGCGCCGCAGAGATAAACGCCGGCGGAAAATACCATAAGTAAAATATACCCAATCGGCAAAAAAACCAAAATACGCTGAAACAGAAAAATCTATAAATATATAAAAAGGATTATTATGGCTTTATTCGGAAAAAATAAGAAAAACGATAACACAGGAAAAACAGAGCCGAACGGCAGCGAAAATATTGAAAAAACTCCATCAGCAGAAGTTCCGTTAAATACGGATCCGCACGCCGCAGCGCTTTCTTCTTCCGCAGAATCTCCCGCCGCGGCGAATAACGATGTAAAAGCCGCACATGAGGACGCGCACAAAACCGACGCCGCTTACGCCGCAAACGATGTCCTCGCCGGAGCCGAAACGCCGCATATTACCGGCGCACAGGAATCCTACGCCGCTCCTCCATCCCACACAGCTCCCGCATACCACACTCCCGAGGGATTTGACTTCAACAGATATTTTCTTGCGGAGCGCCGTATCGCACTCGAAAATATAAGTTACGAGACGGGGCGCATCGGAGGCGGCGCGCGTCAATTCAAGCTCGGCGTTAAGGATACGATAGTCGCTCAGGTAATAGCACAGGCAGGCGTTAAGGTGACATATAACCGCACTCTCCGTTTTGAACCGGAAGGACCTTTCACTCTCTCGGTTTCTTTTGCGGTAATGCTCGTGTTTAACCCCGGCACACGCGGCGAAATCGATTGGAAAACCATCGACGTCGCCGACGAATTTAAGAAAAACTGCCCCGCTCTCGTTCAGACAATGGCGGCAAAAGCCGCTCTCCTCGTGGGCGAAATAACAGCCGCCAACGGCGGCGCGCCTATTATTCCGGTGCGGTAAGAATTAACGAATAATTTTTTCCCCCCCGAAATTGCGCATGAAGTACCTCAGAAGTTCCGTCAAATACGGATTCGCACGCCGCCTAACCCATTTCCCGCAAAGATTCTTTGGTTCTTTCTTTCAAGAAAGAACCGTTTCCTCTTTCGCCGCTCCCCCGTCTCTTCAATTCTAACAAGGATGTGATGCTTATGAAAAAAAACGACGCTTACAACAATCAATCCATAACTTCGCTTAAAGGCGCGGACCGAGTCAGAAAAAGACCCGCAGTCATATTCGGCTCTGACGGACTTGAGGGATGTGAGCACTCGGTGTTCGAGATCCTCTCAAACTCGGTTGACGAGGCAAGGGAAGGATACGGAAAAATCATAAACATCACCGCGTATCGCGATAAATCGGTCGAAATCGAGGACTTCGGGCGCGGAGTTCCGCTCGGCTGGAACGAAAGAGAAGAACGCTGGAACTGGGAACTGGTCTACTGTGAGCTTTACGCCGGCGGAAAATACAACAATAACTCCGACGGAGCGGCTTACGAATATTCTCTCGGACTGAACGGACTCGGCGCGTGCGCAACGCAGTATTCAAGCGAATACTTCAACGTAAAATCATACGACGGAACAAATCTCTCCGAAATCTCCTTCGAAAAGGGAGAGGCGGTCACTGAGCTTACGGTGCGCCCTCTCGAAAAAAAGGAACGCCGCACGGGTACGATCATTCGCTGGCGTCCCGATCTTGCGGTATTTACATCGATAGACATTCCGCGCGAATATTATGAGGATATGCTGAAACGCCAGGCGGTTGTAAATCCCGGCATTCGCTTTGTGTTCCGTTACGAAACCGACGGGGGCTTTGAATCCGAAGAATTTTACTACGAAAACGGTATAGCCGACTACATCGCGGAAATCGCGGGAGATACAGCCGAGACGAAAATCCCCCTATTCCACCTCGAAACAAGAGGACGCGACCGCGAAGACATGAAAGACTACAAGCTTGTCGCCGATATCGCGTTCACAATTTCAAAAACCGTCCACGTTCTTGAATATTACCACAACTCAAGCTTTCTTGAACACGGCGGCTCTCCCGAACGCGCGGTGAAAACCGCATTCACCTCAGCCGTCGACAAGAGGCTCAAGGCTACCGGAAAATACAACAAAAACGAATCAAAAATCACGTTCGCGGACATTGAAGATTGTCTTGTTCTCGTGACAAACAGCTTTTCGACGCAGACCTCCTACGCCAATCAGACGAAAAAAGCTATCACAAACTCGTTTATCGCGGAGGCGATGACAGACTTCTTAAAGGAACAGCTCGAATATTTCTTCGCGGAAAATCCCGCGGACGCGGATCGCTTCACAGCGCAGGTGCTCGTGAACAAGCGCTCTCGCGAACAGGCTGAATCGACTCGCCTCAACTTGAAGAAAAAGCTCGCCGTCTCTACCGATGTGTCGAACAGAGTCGAAAAATTCGTTTCCTGCCGCTCTAAAGATCCGGATCTGCGCGAAGTGTACATCGTCGAGGGCGACTCGGCTATGACCTCCTGCAAGCTCGGACGCAACGCCGAGTTTCAGGCGATAATCCCCGTTCGCGGAAAAACCCTGAACTGCATGAAGGCTACTTACGACAGGATCTTCAAAAGCGATATCATAGTCGATCTTCTGCGCGTTATCGGCTGCGGAGTTGAAATACAGACAAAGCACAAGTCCGACATGGCGCCTTTCGATATTGCAAACCTCAAGTGGTCGAAAATCATAATCTGCACAGACGCGGATGAAGACGGATTCCAGATAAGAACTCTCCTGCTGACTTTGTTTTATCGTCTGCTCCCCTCTCTGCTGAAGGAAGGCAAGGTATACATTGCCGAATCTCCGCTCTTTGAGATAACCCCCGCGAAAGGTGAAATCGAATTCGCATACAATGAACAGGAAAAAGCTGAAATCGCGAAGCGCCTTGAAGCTGCGGGAATAAAATATACCCTCCAGCGTTCAAAGGGTCTCGGTGAAAACGAGCCTGACATGATGTGGCGCACAACGATGAACCCCGCCACGCGTCGGCTTATCAGAGTTACCCCCACCGACGCCGCCGCTACCGCGAGAATGTTTGAGCTTATGCTCGGCGACGACTTGCAGGGAAGAAAGAAATATATCTCCGAACACGGAGCGGAATACCTAAAGGACGCGGATATCTGATTTTTCGGAGAAGAAGCGCACATACAAATACTATACAAAAAAGAGATACATCCGCCGTTTTGCGGTGTGTATCTCTTTTTAATTTCAGCAAAATCTTTTATAAACTTTAGGCATATGCAGTCTTAATCCGTTCACACGAAAAAAACTTTGTTTTTCCGAGTAAGCGAAGCCGCCCTGCGCGTCACGGATAATCAATAATAAAAATCGGATCCATTGTAGGGGAGTTTTTCTATTATCTCGTAATAGATATTGCGGAACACTGTAAGCCCGAGAATTGTTAAGATTATACCGATGACAAGCGATATAAGCATGGTGAGGAAAAATCCTCTTGCCATATTGCGCTTGTTCACCTTGCGGCAGCCTCCGCAAGCCCAAACAATCAGCATAACCAGGTTTAGTATCGGTACGGCCATAATAAAGTTTATTCCCACATATCCCCACGCGGAGATAGGCTGATACGGGCTGTCCTTGCCGGGCGCTTCTTCTTCCGGAACGGGGATGTATGCCGGAGGAGCTTCTTTATATGCGGGTGCGGGGTTCGGGTTAAATCCGTAATTGGGAGCCGCCGAAGTGTTGGCGAAAGTTTGGAAATTCGACGCGGGCGCCGTATTCGGCGTCGGTGCGGGATTCGACGCGGGCGCCGTGTTCGGCGTCGGTGCGGGATTCGACGCGGGTGCGGGATTCGACGCGGGTGCGGGATTTGATGCCGGTGCGGGATTTGATGCCGGTGCGGGATTTGATGCCGGAGTTTCGTTTACTGCAGGCGCTTGTTCGACAGAAACAATTTTTTCTCCGCAAGAGGTGCAGAATCTGGCGTTTTCGGGCACGGGATTTCCGCAGTTCGGGCAAGCATTGTTTTCCATAGTGATATTCCTTTCGCGAAATTTTTAATTTATCACGTTTATTTTAACATATTTTCTTTATTTTGTCATCTTTTTTTTGAAAATAATTTAATAAAAAAGTGTTTTTTATGCTTTTCGATCATATTGTCATCCGTCGTATAGCAAAAAACATCCATAAAAAATCTCGTATCAAGTTCTCTGACAATTTATGAAAAGAAATTGAAAAATATGTATTAATGTGCTATAATTCAAACAAACTTACAAGGAGAAAATTTTATGGACATTAAACAGTTTTATAAAACAGAGGGCGAAAAGCCTCTCGACAGGCTCGTCGATGACGGAGGATTTGCAGGCATATTCCGCACTATCGCCTGCATAGGCGACAGCCTTGCCTCCGGTGAATTCGAATCGCAGGATCCCGACGGAACAAAGGGATATCACGATTACTACGAGTTCTCATGGGGACAGCATATGGCGCGCCGTCTGGGTTCAAAGGTATATAACTTTTCAACAGGCGGAATGAGCGCCGCCGAATACATTGACACCTTCGGAGACGAATCTCGCCTGTGGCGTCCCGAGCTTGCGGCCCAAGCGTACATAATCGCTCTCGGAGTAAACGATATCGGAAGCGACGTAGAGCTTGGAACCACCGCGGATATCGACCTCGAAAATTACAACAACAACAAGAGAACTTTCTCCGGAGACTATGCGCGCATTATCCAGCGTTACAAGGAAATCTCTCCGAACGCAAGATTCTTCTGCATGACTATCCCGAGAACGGCATATGAAAAACGCAACGAAAAAATCGCCGCTCATGCGGAAGCCGTGCGCAATCTCGTTCCCCTTTTTAAGTACACTTATGTTCTCGATTTTGAAAGATATGCTCCCGTATATGACGCGGAGTTCCGTGAGAATTTCTTCCTCAGAGGTCATATGAATCCAGCAGGATACCTTCTTACCGCAAAAATGGTAATGTCGTACATCGACTATATCGTAAGAAATAATCCTGACGACTTCCGTGACGTCGGCTTCATCGGAACAAGATACCATAGCTGAGATGCCTCATGCGTTAGAAATTTTATATTTGTGCCGTGATTATGTGATTATATATAAACCGTACGGCGTTATGTCGGAGGACTCAAACGGCAAATCGGATTCATGTCCCGCCATGATACGTGAATATCTCGGTGCCGACGGGAAAAGTCATGATGTATACTGCGTACACAGACTCGATTGCACAACCGCGGGAGTCATGGTTTATGCCCTGAACAAGAAAGCTGCCGCCATTCTGGCGGACGAAGCGGCGCGGGGACTGTTTCACAAAACCTACGCGGCGTTTGTAACGGCGGACCCGGGGCTTTCTGAGAGCGGCGAGATGCGGGACTTTCTCTTCTTTGACAGAAAAGCCGGAAAAAGCTTTGTCTGCAAAGAAGGAAAACGCGCGGCAAAAGAAGCTCTTTTGAGGTACCGCAAGCTCTCGGATTTTATGTACGACGGTGTTTGCGTGAGCAAATTTGAAGTGAAGCCCGAAACCGGACGCACTCATCAGATACGCGCGCAGTTCGGCGCGAGAAACTCTCCGCTCGTCGGCGACGGGAAATACGGAAGCCGGATCAACCTGAAAAGTCCATCTCTTTTTTCGGTTGAGCTTTCTTTTATCTGGGGCAACAAAACGGTCACATATAACGCGCCTCCACGTTTTCTTACCTGCTCGGACAGCGTTTCTCCTTTGACAGATCGGATTCAAAACGGCGCAAATCAAAACTGAACCATATTTTTAAGGCGTATATCTTATCTGCATCATCCGAATATTCGCCCTTCCCGTAAATGAAGAACTCCGCAAACACGGTTTGCGGAGTTCTTGCGTTTTGTGAAAGCAAATTCTGTGCCCGAACACATTTTGACCTCGTACACGCTCACAA
>CAKSJC010000004.1 GCA_934462885.1 uncultured Eubacteriales bacterium
TATGATAAAGCCTTCCGTTTTCAAGTTATCGAATCTTTCGTCGAATTTGTATTCGCTCTCTCCGTAATCGAAGATTATGCTGACCGCGGCGTTTTCGTCGGGCTTAACCTCAGTTCCGAGAACCTTTCCCGCCATATCGAGAAAAATCTGCGCCGCTTCTCCGGCATCCTCCTTTACGGCGGTTATTTTACAGTCAAGCTTCCCGTTTTCGGCGAGAACGAGGCTTCCGTCGGTATAGGAGATTCCCGCTTTATTTTCTGACGCGGGATCCTTTCTCAGACTTGCGTTAGGCGCTAAGGCTGCGCTTCCTGCCGCAAGAAGTGCGGCGAGGAATGCCGCAACGGGACGTACTATCGTAGAATGCTGCATTTTTTTCTCCTTTTTTGTTTAAGTATTTATTTGTTAGTGCGGATCTCCTTATTTCGCTTTTTTGATTTGATAACTTTTATTATTTCTCGTTGGATTTGACTATCTTAACTATTCTTGATGTTCCGAGACGAGACGCGCCGAGTTTTATAAACTTTTCTGCGTCCGCAATTGAAGAAATCCCTCCTGCGGCTTTTATCTTTACATGGGGAAGCACGTGTTCGGAGAACAGCTTAACATCGTCGAATGTTGCTCCGCCCTTTGAAAAGCCCGTCGAGGTCTTGATAAAGTCTGCGCCGGATTCAGACACGATCTCGCACATCTTTATTTTTTCCTCATCCGTAAGCAGGCACGTTTCGATTATGACTTTCAGTATCACGCCGTCCGCCGCTTCGTCAATCGCTGTTTTTATCTGCACGATCTCGGATAAGATGTCGTCGTATCTTTTATCCTTAAGCCAGCCTATGTTAATTACCATATCGACTTCCGACGCGCCGTTATTTACAGCGTCTGCCGCTTCGTAAACCTTGGAAGCTGTTGTCGAATATCCGTTCGGAAAGCCGATAACAGTACAAATAGGCAGTTTTCCGCCGACATATTCCGCCGCTTGTTTAACGTATGATGCGGGAATACAGACTGACGCCGTAGAGTATTTGATACCGTCGTCGCAAATCCCGCGTATCTGTTCCCAAGTCGCGTCAACCGCGAGGAGAGTATGATCGACTTTTGACAATATTTCGCGGATATCCATAAATCAAGTTCCCTCCGTTTTTTTATTTTGTTGTTTTATTGCGTTTTTCCAGCACTTGTGGCACATTGCCACATAACTTTCGTTTCCTCCGAGAAACACCTGACTTCCCTCCGTGACAACGTGCCCATCCGGAGCGATCCTTGCGTTCACGACAGCCTTTGATCCGCACGAACAGATAGTTTTTATCTCGGATATCGAGTCGGCAAGCTCAAGAAGTCTGAGACTGCCGGGAAAAGTGTGTGTGAGAAAGTCCGTTCTGAGTCCGAAGCAGAGAACGGGAACGTCAAGCTCGTCCACGATATCGCGCAGCGATTCAATTTGCTCGGGCATAAAGAAGTTTGCTTCGTCCGCTATTATAACGTCAGTTTGTCCGTGAGCTTCAAACGCCGCCCTGACGTCCGTATCAGGATAGATTATCTCGGCTCTCGCCTCAAGCCCTATCCGCGAGCGAACAATATCCGCTCCGTCTCTCGTATCTGCCGACGGCTTTATAAGCCAAACCGTCATGTCGCGTTCTTCATAATTGAACTTCGTTATAAGAGCCTGAGCGGTTTTGGAAGAACCCATAGCCCCGTATTTGAAATACAATTTAGCCATAAAAACTCCATATTTTGTTGTTAAATGTATTATACATCAACATAACATAAAAAACAATATGTAAAAAACATTTTATAAAACGTGAAAACGCAGATGTGCATTTTTTGTAAAAAATAAGGAAAATCCCGGAGCGCGCAAGGCTTTAGCGCATCGAAAACAAGTACAGTTCACAAAAAAAAGAGAGCACTGATCGGCAATAGCACAAAACGACTGCCGGTCAACTATCTCTTTTATTTCAGCTGCGGAAAGGATTTTCCAATACTTCCTGAAAAAGTTTGAGGGGATGCGGAAAATTCCGCATCCCCTCGATATTTTATCGTTTTTATATCAAAATTAACCGTGGATACCTTTCTTCCACATATCGCGAACTTTGTCATATACGGAATCCGGAATGGGTTCGTCTACGCAGTTGCTCGGAACATACATATCTCCGGCAATCTCCTTGAATGTGCAGAAAGTATCGTTTCTGTAAGCGTCGCGTTCTTCCTTATTACGGAGGTTCGGAACCTTTACGGGAACGTTGCCGTTTACGATAGAACGATATGCAAGGATACCGGGAATACACATGTCAACTGCTTGGTATACGTCAACTGCGAGTTCCTTTGCCTGCTCATCGCCGAGAATGCTCTTAATGAAGAAGTGTGTGGTGTAGTAGTCTCCGCCGCCGTGACCGGAATGTTCGCTTCCCTTTATAAGGGGTTCGGGTCTGTAAATTTCGTGCGTACCGCGGCAGTTTTCGTGAGCCTTTTCGGTATATACGCAGATACGTCCGTCTCCGAGATCCTGTGCGCCTCCGCGGTCGCCTACGAGTTCGTAGTTGGAATGTCTTGATGTCTTTGAGTAGTTATGAAGGCTCTTTATAAAAGCGTTGTTTTCAAGAGTAATAACCTCCATTGCAAGAGAACCGCACGGTAAGCCGAGTTCTCTCATGAACGGCATATTGGGAGTTTCAAAACCTACAACCTGTTTCGGAAGCAAACCTGTCATGTGAAGCATGGGACCGATGGAGTGTGTGCAATAGAATGTCGAATACATTGTATTTCTCCAGTGGTTGCGTTCACCGTAAGTAATCTGCGGCCAAATGGAAGAACAGTCATGGAGGTATTCGCCTTCGGCATACATAAGTTCGCCGAAGTCTCCGGCAAGGAATCTCTTTCTCATTTCAAGTCTTGCAGGTGTGAAGCAGTAGTTTTCCGCGTATGTATAAACAAGGCCGGTTCTTTCAACAGCTTCAATGAGTTCAACAGCTTCTTTCATTGTAGCGCATGTAAGGCACTCTGTCATAACGTGTCTGCCGCTTTCGAGAACCTTTATGGCGTACGGAGCGTGTTCGTTCGCATAGTTCGCAAGAACCACAGCGTCCATATCATGTTCCATGAATTTGTCAAAATCCTGGTAATATGTAATACTTGTTACCCCGGCTCTGTCCGCCTCAAGCTTTATTCCGTCGAGAAGAGGTTGGTGCATATCACATACCGCAACAAGTTCGGCGTCGTCTCTGTGGAAAAGCTGCTTCATCATTGTAAGACCGCGGCCGCCGCCGAGTACGCCTATTTTAATTTTTCCCATAGTATTTCTCCTTTGTGATTTTTGTTTTAACTTTATTTCAATTCGATAAACCGTGCAAAAGGCACAGTCTCCGGGGTATTTATTCCCAGATCTCGATATTGTTTATTCTATCATTGAGTTTCCCGTTTGCATTTTTGACGAACCCGTGAGAAGAGAGGAAATCTTCGGCTTTATCAAACCAGAATGTAAGTTTCTCTTTGTAGTGGCAGTCGGAATTTACTATTATCCGTCCTTCTCCGGTCTTTATTTCATTAAGTATAAATGATGCGGGATACGGCACGTTTCTTAGTCCTCTCGCTATTGCTCCGGTATTAAGTTCAAACACTTTACAGTGCTTCAATATCTCGCGCACAGACTCTGTTGCCGCTCTTATGTACGTTTCATCCGACTCAGGCATAAGTCCGTATTTCGTTATGAGGTCAAAATGACCGACTATATCGGTCCTATTATTTATTATGTGTTCCGTTACTCTCTCAAAATACGCTTTCGCCATATCGCATACGCTTCCTCCGTATCCGTCACGGATCATCTCCCGCTGTATATCCGGGGAAGTGTCGACAGAATATATTTTATTTCCGACAATCAGTTCATGTACCGAAGATATAACAAAATCATAATCGCATAACAGTTCCTTGCTTTCGCAGTCAAATTCCACTCCGCAAAAAACATTTATCTTATCTTTATGCTCGCAAGACAGCTCTTTTACCGTCTTAAAATATTCTCTCTCTCCGTCTTTTGTCATGCAGTACGATTCGTCTGCCGCCTCGTAACTGTGATCGGAAAAACCGATGGCGTAAAAGCCGTGCGACAAAGCCGCTTCTGTCATTTCGCGCGGCGAGTCATGCCCGTCTGAAAACACCGTATGAGTATGGAAATTCGACTTTATCATTTATGTTTCCTTTCGCCGAAAACGGCGGGAAGATCAGACAATTTTTCAAGGCGCACATCGTATTGATCGCATTTGCCTCTGCCGTATTTTTCACCGAAACCGTATGCTGCGTAAATAAACGGAATACCGTTTTCTCTCGCCGCTTCGAAATCACTCGCGGTATCCCCGACCATTACCGGAGATGACACGCAGTTTCTTTTCATGACGAGTTTTATGTTTTCCTCCTTAGAAAGCCCTGTTCTGCCTGATGATTCCGTGTCGTTTATGACATCGTACATCGAATGCGCGTGCAAAAATGCGTCAATATAACCGTCCTGACAATTGCTCACGATGAAAAGCTTATAGCCGCAGTCATGAAGCTCTTTCAAAACTGTGCGGACGTCCGGATAAAGTTCTCCGCCGATCTCGGGAAGAAGCTTATTTTCAATATCACAGCTTTTCTTCACATATGAAAAAGCCCTGTCGGGCGGCAGATTCGGGAACATGATCCTTGCTATTTCTTCATTTGTAAGACCCATATATCGTCTTATAAAACTGCGGTCAGGTCTCTCGCACGGAACAATCTCCGGATTGTTCCTAAGTACTTCTTCCCATGCCGAAGCGGTTGCGGAAGAAGCGTCCCACAAAGTTCCGTCAAGATCGAAAAAAACGCTGTCGAATTTTATCATAAACGTCTTCCGCTCCAATCACAAAAAATTATACATCATTATCATCCGTGAGTCAAGACAATTTTCAAAAATAACTTTTTCTAAGGGAACAATAAACCTGACTGCGCGCAAAAAAATTTCAGGCAAATATCAAAGAGCCGACGCTGACGCAAAAATTTTTTCTTTTGCATTAAATATTCAAGCGTATGTTTTCACATTTAAGCAATTCGTCATGCCGTAACGCCGCTTCATTTCGCGGCAACAGCGATTAACAAAAAAACCTCGTACTGCGTATTTGATTACTTTTCCGACAGACTTGAAGCAAATAATTTCCCTTCCCGTTTTTTTGTTGCGAAAACTCAAAAAGCGCCTAAAGACCCTTGACAAAAGGCGGCACGGCGTATATAATTGATGTGTATTATATTTATACTAAAAGCTTAGACGGAAAGAGTAGGCGCCGAAACTTATCAAAGAGAAGCGGGGAAAGGTGAGAGCCCGCTATAAAACGGCGATCGAAAATCATTCCCGAGCTTCGGCGCAAACCGATTTTATTTTGGATTACCGTCTTAAAATAATTTATCGGGGAGTATTCGACGGAATCCGACCGTTAACACGGAATCGTATCGTGTGTGCGAGTGGTTTAGCGGAATTGTATCCCGTCCCGGACATTTTGTCCGGGATTTTTTATTTTACGGTATACCCTCGTTTACGATTGTTCAAAATTATTTATATAAACTCTATCGGAGGAAACTATGTACAAAAAGGTTTCAACTAACCTGAATTTCGTTGAACGTGAACGCGAAACTCTCAAGTTCTGGAACGACAATGAAATCTTCAAAAAACAAATCGCAGAGCATGCCGATTGCCCTAAGTACACTTTCTACGACGGTCCGCCGACCGCTAACGGAAAACCGCACATCGGTCACGTACTCACCCGCGTCATCAAGGATATGATCCCGCGCTATCACTGGATGAAGGGAGCCGACGTTCCGCGTAAGGCAGGCTGGGATACTCACGGTCTTCCCGTCGAAATAGAAGTCGAGAAAAAGCTCGGTTTGGACGGAAAAGAGCAGATCGAAAAATACGGACTCGAACCGTTCATCAACGAATGTAAAAAATCAGTATGGAAATATAAAGGTATGTGGGAGGATTTCTCCGGCACCGTCGGTTTCTGGGCTGATATGGAGCATCCCTATGTCACTTACGACAACAACTTTATAGAATCCGAGTGGTGGGCTCTCAAAGAAATATGGAACAAAGGACTTCTCTACAAGGGATTTAAGATAGTTCCTTACTGTCCGCGCTGCGGCACTCCTCTCTCGGCTCAGGAAGTAGCCCAGGGATACAAAACCGTAAAAGAACGCTCGGCTATCGTAAGATTCAAGGCAAAAGGCGAGGACGCATATTTCCTGGCATGGACTACCACTCCCTGGACCCTGCCTTCAAACCTTGCGCTCTGCGTAAACCCCGACGAGACTTACTGCAAAGTAAAAGCAGCCGACGGCTACACCTACTACTTAGCAAAAGCTCTTCTTGATACGGTGCTCGGAAAACTTAAATCCGACGACGCCGCGGCTTATGAAATAATCGAAGAAATGCCGGGTTCCGCTCTCGAATACCGCGAATATGAGCCTCTTTACGAATGCGCCGGCATTGCCGCTGCCAAACAGGGCAAAAAAGCTCACTATGTTACCTGCGACGGCTACGTAACAATGAACGACGGTACAGGTATCGTTCACATGGCTCCCGCATTCGGTGAAGACGACGCGCGTGTATGCCGCCGTTATGATTTCCCGTTTGTTCAGTTTGTTGATTCAAAGGGAGATCTCACTCCCGAGACCCCTTACGCCGGAGTTTTTGTAAAGAAAGCGGATCCGCTTGTTCTCACCGATCTTGAAAAAGAAGGCAAGCTCTTCGACGCTCCGAAGTTTGAGCATGAGTATCCGCACTGCTGGAGATGCGACACTCCGCTTATCTACTATGCACGAGAATCATGGTACATCAAAATGACAGATGTTCGTGACAAACTCGTAAAAAACAACAACACAGTAAACTGGATCCCCGAGTCTATCGGTAAGGGACGCTTCGGCGACTGGCTCGAAAACGTTCAGGACTGGGCAATTTCCCGCAATCGTTACTGGGGAACTCCTCTCAATATCTGGGAGTGTTCCTGCGGACACCGCCACTCTGTCGGAAGTATCGCCGAACTTAAAGAAATGTCCGCCAACTGCCCGGACGACATCGAACTGCACCGCCCATACATTGATGCCGTTACACTCAAATGCCCGAAGTGCGGCGGAGAAATGCACCGGGTTCCCGAAGTTATCGACTGTTGGTTCGACTCAGGTTCCATGCCGTTTGCACAGCATCACTATCCTTTTGAAAACCAAGAAATTTTCAAATCTCAGTTCCCCGCAGACTTCATCAGCGAAGCCGTCGATCAGACGAGAGGTTGGTTCTATTCCCTTATGGCAATCTCTACGCTTCTTTTCGATTGTTCTCCGTACAAGAACGTAATCGTCCTCGGTCACGTTCAGGATGAAAACGGTCAGAAAATGTCTAAATCAAAAGGAAACGCCGTCGACCCGTTCGATGCGCTCAACACATACGGTGCGGATGCTATCCGATGGTATTTCTACACAAACAGCGCGCCGTGGCTTCCCTCACGTTTCAGCGGAAAAGCCGTTACCGAAGGTCAGCGCAAATTCCTCGGAACACTCTGGAATACCTACGCTTTCTATGTTCTCTACGCGGATATAGATTCGTTCGATCCTACAAAATACGAACTTAAAAAATGCGCTCTCACCGTAATGGACAAATATATTCTCTCCGTTCTCAACACTACCGTCGGAACGGTTGACAAAAACCTTGCAAATTACCGTATCCCCGAAGCGGCAAAAGCGCTTTATGAATTCGTTGACGAGCTGTCGAATTGGTATGTCCGCCGCTGCCGCGAACGTTACTGGGGTACCGAAATGACAGACGACAAGATCGCGGCGTACATGACTCTTTACACCGCTCTTGTTACTGTCTCAAAAACAGCCGCTCCCATGATCCCCTTTATGACAGACGATATTTACCGCAATCTCGTGTGCTCCGTAGATAAGAACGCTCCTATATCCGTTCATCTGTGCTCGTTCCCTGCAGCAGACGAAAGTATGATCGACCGAGAACTTGAAGAAAGTATGAAAACCGTAGTCGATATCGTCGTTCTCGGACGCGCCGCAAGAAACGGCGCAAACATCAAAAACCGTCAGCCTCTTTCCGGAATGTACGTTAAATGCGACAAAAAACTCGACTCGTTCTACTCCGATATAATACGTGACGAGCTTAACGTAAAGAAGGTAGAGTTCGTCGACGATATGTCCGCCCTCTCTTCATATTCGTTCAAGCCAAACCTCAGAACAGTCGGTCCGAAATACGGAAAAGTCCTCGCACGGATAAGATCCGCTCTGTCCGATCCCTCGCTTGACGGAAACGCTCTCATGAACGAGCTAAAATCCACGGGCGCTGTTCACTTTGATTTTGACGGCACAAAGGTTTCTCTCGAAGAAGCCGATCTTCTCATAGAAACAGCTCAGAAAGAGGGATACTACACAGTATCCGACAACGGTATTTCCGTCGCTCTTGACATAAACCTGACGGACGGCCTTATAAACGAAGGCTTTATACGCGAGCTTATCTCAAAAGTACAGACTATGCGCAAGGAAGCAGATTTCGTGGTAACGGATCACATCAAAGTATATCTCTCCGGAAGCGAAAAACTCGCCGAAATCCTCCGAACGGAAAGCGAAGATTTCGTGTCAGCCGTTCTTTGCGACGAACTCTTATACACGACTTCGGATTCCGGATATACAAAAGATTGGGATATCAACGGAGAAAAAGTTACTATCACAATAGAAAAAGCGTAAAACTTTCTCTATATTAATAAACTTACTCTATAATTAAGTATAAAATAGCGGTTTTTCTTAAATAATGATTAAAAGAATAACCGCTATTTTTATACTTGTTGTTGAGATTGCCCATTAAAAAAATAAACAAATCTATTGATTTAACGGTTGTAATTTGTTATAATAGTAATAGTTTGAGAGGTGTAGTCATTTTTTGCAACGAAATGACTTCCGTTGATACGTGAGTATTTGTCTCATATAAAATTTGATATTAAACTTATTTTGGGAGCGTAACTATGATTTCACGTGACGTCACTATACAGAATAACGTAGGTCTCCACGCAAGACCGGCTACATTTTTTATTCAGAAAGCCAATTCCTATAAGAGTTCTATTTGGGTCGAAAAAGATGACCGAAGAGTAAACGCAAAGAGTCTTCTCGGCGTTCTTTCTCTCGGTATCGTAAAAGGCATGACCATCACTCTTATTGCAGACGGTACGGATGAAGCTGACGCTCTTGAAGGTCTTGTTACCCTTATCAACACAGGCTTTGCTGAATAATTTTAAAAAATCAAGCATATTACTCCTGAGCGATGGTGGAATTTATACACCCTCGCTCACTTTGTTATGTGAGGAACTATGCCGGAATTATCAAAAAATATTGAATACCTGAGAGAAAAAGCGGCGGCTCTGCCGAGAGTTCCCGGAGTATACATCATGCAAAACGAAAGCGGGAACGTTATCTATGTGGGAAAGTCGCGCTCCCTGCGCGACCGCGTATCGCAGTATTTTCACGGCGCTCATGATGTAAAAACTTCAAAAATGGCGTCCTCGGTACACGATTTCCGTTTTATAACGTGCGACACGGAAATGGAAGCTCTCGCGCTTGAAAACAGTCTTATAAAACAGTATTCTCCTAAATACAACATTCGCCTTAAGGACGCAAAAGCTTACCCTTATATAAAAATCAATATTCGCTCTCCCTGGCCCAGGATAACTATGTCGCGCAGGCGTCTCTCCGACGACTCTCTCTACTTCGGTCCGTATTCTTCAACCCAAACCGTATATGAGGTGATATCTCAGCTTGAGCGCACTCTGAAGATTCCTTCCTGTAAGAGAAGATTTCCCGAAGATTTCGGTTCCGCGCGTCCGTGCGTCTATTATCAAATCGGGCGGTGCACGGGAGTCTGCACCGGTAAGATCGATCAAGCCGAATACCGTGAGACCATAAACCGCGCGGCTGAAATACTCCGCGGCGGAACGGGAGACGTTATTTCCGAGCTTACGGAAAAAATGATGAAGGCTTCAAACGAACTCGAATTTGAAGCCGCAGCGCGTTACCGCGACTCGATAGAAGCTCTGCGGAAACTCGGAGAGCGTCAAAAAGCCGTCGGCGCACCTGATGTAGAATGCGACGTTATAGGCTTGAATCTGTCGGCGTTCCGCGGTGAAAAAGTAAAGTTCCGCGACGCTGCCTGTGTATTCTACATCAGAAGCGGATACATCGCCGACTCGGAGCACTTCATTTTCGGAAGCGACGAAATAACGTCTTCGGACAACTTATGTGACAGGTCATCGGACAAAACTCACGAAACTTCTGCAGACACCGCAGGGGAAAACGCTCAAATCGCCGCAGATATTTCTCAAGGGAAACTCCGCGAAACAAACACGTCTGTCTCTGAATCAGCACTCGACGACTCTCCGCTGACCGCGTTTATTGTGTCGTTATACCAGTCGAGGGAGTATATTCCGCACGACGTTATGCTTTCATTTGAGCTTCCCGAACACGAAAGGCTTCTCCTTGAGGAGTACATGACAGATGTAAATCTCAGAAACGGAATAAAGAAAAAAGTTTATCTCCGCACTCCGAAGAAAGGCGCGTCGAAATATCTCTGCGACATGGCGGTGCACGACGCCGCGCGCCACTCCGAAAACGCCGCGAAAAGAGAAAAAAACAACGAAAAAACTCTGATTTCTTTAGCGTCGGAGCTTCATCTCGAAGTCATCCCCGAGAGAATCGAAGCATACGATATTTCAAACCTCGGCGACGAGCATATCACGGCGGGAATGGTCGTCTTGATTGACGGTGTATCTAAAAAAAGCGAATACAGGACTTTTTCGATAAAATCAACGGAAACTCAGGACGATTATGCCGCAATGTCCGAAGCAATAGGCAGGCGACTGTCGCATATCGGGGCGGAAAACGACTCAATGTCGGCGTATCCCGATCTCATCCTCCTCGACGGAGGCGTGGGACACGTTTCGGTAATAAAAAAACTCCTTTCGGAAAGGGGCTTTGAAATTCCCGTGTTCGGCATGGTAAAGGATGAACATCACAAAACCCGTACTCTTATTGACGAAACGGGAGAAATCAACATCGCCGGACAAGCGGATGTGTTCAGGCTCATCTACAATTTGCAGGAAGAAGTTCACCGTTACACGATCTCCCGAATGACAAAAGCCAAGCGGAAAACTATGAAAATGTCGTCTCTTGAAAAAATAAAAGGCATCGGTCCCAAGAAAGCGGAAATTCTGCTTGATAATTTCAAGACGATAGCAGCTCTGAAAAAAGCTTCTGCGGATGAACTTTCCAAAATTCACGGAATATCGAACGCAGACGCCGACGAAATATACAACTTCTTTAGAAAAAATAAATAAACTCCGAAAGAAAGGATATCAAATGAGAATTATTACTGGAAGCGCCAGAGGAACAAAGCTCGACGCGCTGGAGGGAGAAGTTACTCGCCCCACCTCGGACAGAGTAAAAGAAGCCATCTTCTCAATGATACAGTTCGACATTGAAGGACGCGCCGTGCTCGACCTCTTCGGCGGAAGCGGTCAGCTTGCTCTCGAAGCGCTCTCAAGAGGAGCGGCACGCGCTACTATCATAGACCAATCGCGCGAAGCAGTCGATATAATAATCGCAAACGCGAAAAAAACTCATCTTTTTGAAAAATGCCGCATATCAGCCGCGGATCACGCTTCTTTCATAAAAGGCGCAGCAGGACGCGAAAAATACAATCTGGTGTTCATCGACCCGCCTTATAACAGCGGACTTATCGCAAAATCTCTTGATGAGCTTGCGCGCGCCGATCTCTTTGCCGACGGCGCTTATATAATCTGCGAGTCAGACTGCGATATTCCGATAAAAAATTCGCGCACCCGCAAGGATCCCGAAATAAACGCTTCCTGCGTTATGCGTGACGTTTTCGGAGATCACGAACACACAGCTTCATTCTACAAAGTCGTAAAATCCGTTCTCTACGGACGCACTAGGGTAACTCTTCTTACTCCGAATAAGAGTATTTGACATAGTTACGAAAATAAAATCTAAGACACAAAAAGGAGACGCCGTGAGAAAAGCTATAATTACAGGCAGCTTTGATCCTCCGACATCCGGTCATGAGGATCTGATGAAAAGAGCCTCCGCGCTCTTTGATGAAGTTTATGTGGTGATACTTCACAACAGCGAAAAAGGCAGCGGGATTTTTTCTCCGGAAGAACGGATTTTTCTTGTCGAAAAAATCATCTCTTCACTTGCGCTGCCGAATCTTCACGCCGCCGTTTTTTCGGGACTTGCCTCGGACGCCGCTAATATGTACGGAGCAAAATATATAGTCCGCGGCGTCAGGTGCGCCTCCGATTTCGACTACGAATACAACATTGCAAACATTATGAAGCGCTTCGACGCGGAACTGGAAACGGTATTTCTGCCGACTTCCCCGTCGCTCTCCGCAGTAAGTTCCACATATGTCCGCGAGCTGTTAAAATACGCCCACCCTCTCGGCGACGCGGTTCCCGAATCATGCCGAGATGATATGCGCGAGATGTATGAGAAAAAGAACAAGTAAAAGTTGCCGCACAACCAAAACTCCCGTACCGGCGAACCGCCGATACGGGAGTTTTTATATAAGTCTGTTCTGCGATTGGGCAAGCTCCGTTTATCGTCTGAGCGTACAGGGCGTAGGAATTTTGACGTTATTGGTTTTTGCAGAACGCAGCTATGTCGGCTATGCTGTCGAACTTCTTCACTGCCCCGCCATTTACCGAAACAAGTGTGGGCGCTCTTGTAAGTCCAAGATCGCGGCACAGGTCAGAGTTATCTTCCGCATAGACCTTCTCATATATCATTCCGGCGTCGGAAAGGTTTTTCTCTGCCACACGGCAATTCGGGCATGTCTTTGTTGCAAAGAGATAGAGTCCGTCTTTTAACAGCGCGTTGTCCGCAGCTTTTTCAGCCGAATGTTCGCAGCCGCATGAACAACCGTCTTTTTTCTTCAGCTCGGAGTTAGCGACGTCGTAAAGCTTCCTGTCCTTGAATTCCTGACTCTTTCCGTTGTTCCAGTTCTGAACCGGGCGGTAATAGCCCGTTATTCTGCTGTATACCTCAGTCTTTTCTCCGCATTCGGGGCAGGCGTACTTTTCTCCTGCGATATATCCGTGATTGCGGCACACGCTGTACGTCGGACTCATCGTGTAGTACGGAAGCTTATAGTTTTCGGCTATCTTACGCACGAGATTTGCCGCCGCCTTCCAATCGGGAAGCTTTTCTCCGAGGAATGCATGGAATACCGTTCCCGATGTATACAAAGTCTGAAGTTCATCCTGGACATCAAGCGCTTCGAATATGTCTGAAGTATATCCGACGGGGAGGTGCGACGAGTTAGTATAATACGGCGTGCCGTTTTCGTTTGCGGTGATAATATCGGGATACGCTTCCTTGTCGTGCTTTGCGAGACGGTAGCTTGTCGACTCAGCCGGAGTTGCCTCAAGGTTGTAAAGATCGCCGTACTTCTCCTGATAATCGGACAAACGGTTTCTCATGTGATTTAACACGTCTTTCGCAAACTGAAAAGATTTTGGATCTGATATGTCGTGTCCGAGCCATGAAGCGTTGAGGCACGCTTCGTTCATACCGACCAAACCGATCGTCGAAAAATGGTTGTCGAAGGTTCCAAGATAACGCTTTGTGTACGGATAAAGGCCTTCGTCAAGGAGCTTACCTACAACTTCGCGCTTTATTTTGAGCGAACGCGCCGCTATATCCATAAGATGGTCAAGTCTGTTGTAAAAATCAATCTCATTCTTTGATAGGTACGCTATCTTCGGAAGGTTTATCGTGACGACTCCGATAGAGCCTGTTGATTCGCCGCTTCCGAAGAATCCGCCTGATTTGCGTCTCAGTTCGCGAAGATCAAGACGCAGGCGGCAGCACATACTTCTTACATCGCTCGGCTCCATGTCTGAATTTATATAGTTTGAGAAATACGGAGTTCCGTATTTTGCGGTCATTTCAAAGAGGAGTTTATTGTTTTCGGTTTCAGACCAGTCGAAGTCTTTTGTAATCGAATATGTCGGGATAGGGTACTGGAATCCGCGGCCGTTTGCGTCTCCTTCTATCATAAGTTCAATGAACGCGCGGTTTACCATGTCCATTTCGGCTTTGCAGTCTTTATATTTGAAATTCTGCTCTTTTCCGCCGATTATTACGTTCTGTTCCTCAAGGTCGGCAGGAACTGTCCAGTCGAGCGTGATATTAGAAAACGGAGCCTGAGTACCCCATCTTGACGGGGTATTTACACCGAAAATAAACGCTTGTATACTCTTTTTTACTTCCCAATATGACAGATTATCCGCCTTCACAAACGGTGCAAGATATGTGTCGAATGATGAAAACGCCTGTGCTCCTGCCCATTCGTTCTGCATAATGCCGAGGAAGTTTACCATTTGGTTGCAAAGCGTTGAGAGATGTTTTGCGGGACGTGAGGTTATCTTTCCGCTCACTCCGCCGAGGCCTTCTTTTATAAGCTGTCGGAGCGACCAGCCTGCACAATAGCCTGTAAGCATACTTAAATCATGTATATGCATATCCGCGTTGCGATGTGCTTCTTCGATCTCGCGGTCGTATACCTCGGAAAGCCAATAGTTCGCAGTAATGGCGCCGCTGTTTGAAAGAATGAGTCCTCCCACGGAATATGTGACCGTTGAGTTTTCCTTGACTCTCCAGTCGAGGTTTTTAAGATATCCGTCTACAAGCTCTTTATAGTTTAGAAGCGCTTTGCCGGTATTTCGTACTTTTTCGCGCTGTTTACGGTAGAGGATGTATGCTTTCGCGACTTCTGCGTATCCGCATTCGCTGAGCACCTTTTCAACGCTATCCTGTATAGCTTCGACTTCTATCGTATTATTTTTTATCTTCCCCGCAAAATCGGCGGTCGTTCTCAGGGAAATAAGTTCTACTATCGAGCTGTCGTAAGGTGTGCCGCAGGCAATGAACGCCTTTGTTATCGCTGCCGATATTTTTCCTATATCGAATCCGACTGTTGTTCCGTCTCTCTTTATGACCTGATATTCCATTTACGTCCTCACATTCGTTTTTTATTTTTTATAATATCATAGTTATGTTATATTTGCTCGTTGTGTAGATTATATCATACGAGTTAATTCTTGTCAATATATAGCTCAAAAAAAATTTAAAACACAAGATATAGTGGACTTGCACAAAAAACACAAATATAAAAGTTATTGCTTTTAATAAAAAACGGCGCTTCCCTTTTTATCGCGGGAAATGCCGTTTTTTTATGATAAGCTTTTTCTTTTCCTCCCGATTATACAGAGCAAAATGTTTATCCGAGAGCTTTTAGAAATTTATATAAATCTGTCATGACGTTTTTATAAGTTCTACGACCAGCTTCGCCGATTTTTCGGCAGCCGATGCGGCGAAAGCGGGATAATCTCCGCACGCGCCTTCCTCGGCGTCGTCAGATATTGCGCGTATGACAACGAACGGTATTTTATTTACGTAACATACCTGTCCGACAGCTCCTCCCTCCATTTCGCAGGCAACCGCTCCGAAATTTTTTATAATGTAATCTTTTGTCTCTCGGTCAGCTACGAATCTGTCTCCCGAAGCAATAACACCTATCTTTGTCTTTACGGCGAGTCCGGCGGCTATATTTTCTATGCGGGAAGAAAAACCGTGTTCGGCGGGAATTTCAATCACGTTTATCCCGGAAATAAGTCCAACCGGGTCTCCTATCGCCGAGGTATCCATATCATGCTGAACCACGGCTGACGATATTGCGACGTCTCCCACTCCGAGTTCTTTCGTAAGTGTTCCTCCGACTCCGGTGTTTATGATAACATCGGGAGAAAATTTTACAATCATCGCCTCGGCACACATAGCCGCGAACACCTTGCCTATGCCGCATACTGCGCACACAATGTCATGTTTTCCGAGTTTTCCGAGAGTGTATTCTATTCCTCCGCAGATTTCTTTGCGTGCGTCTGTCAGTAAAGAATCGATCTTATCCGCTTCTATCTTCATAGCCGCGATTATTCCGAATTTCATATTTTATCCTCTTTTTATGTAGTATTGTTGCTTTTTTGTCGTGGCGTCGGTTTTCGTTCGGTACGGCGTGCAGCGCGAGGATGCAATTACAATATCTTTTTCCATTGCAAGGTAACGCGAAAGAGCGTCGCAAAGCTCAACGTAATCATATGATATATAATTTCTTTATCTTTTGGGTCAAAACCGTGTGCCTCTTAAATTTCTTTACTATCTGTTTCGCCGCGAGTAATCCAAGCGCTGTACCCGGCGCATTCGGATAATATTTTTATTAAGACGTGCAAAAAGCAAATATCTGCGCGTCCTCGATAAAAACAGTCATTCCGAGTCCGAACATGACTGTTTTTTTACGGTCATTCTTCCCAAACAGCGTCTGATGGCATTCTCCAGTCTCCGCGCGGCGATAGCGCCACGGAACCCACTTTCGGACCGTCGGGAAGCGCGCTTCTCTTGAACTGCTGGCTATAAAAGCGGCGCATGAAAATACCGAGCCATTTCGATATGACTTCGTCTTCAAACTCTCCGCAGAACGCTGTCTTTGCCTCCCTGAATATCTTGTCCGGAGTTTCTCCCCATCTTACAAAATGGTAAAGAAAGAAATCGTGCAAATCGTAAGGTCCTACTATATCTTCGGTTTTTTGCGATATCTCTCCGTTTTCAGCCGGAAGAAGTTCCGGACTTACCGGTGTTGCCAAAACGTCGCGCAGAACATCGGCGATATTCGTATCTCCCTCTTCCGCGCACATATCTGCGTAATACGCTACTATATGGCGCACAAGAGTTTTCGGAACTCCGGCATTCACGCCGTAGTTTGACATATGATCTCCGTTATACGTAGCCCATCCGAGAGAAAGTTCGGAAAGGTCCCCCGTTCCGATAACGAGACTTCCCTCGGCGTTTGCTATATCCATGATTATCTGAGTCCGCTCTCTCGCCTGTGAGTTCTCATAAACAACGGAATGATCATCCGGATCGTGACCTATATCTCTGAAATGTATATCTACCGCTTCTTTTATATCTATACAGCGAAAGCTTGTCCGGAGAAGCTGCGCAAGAGATTCGGCGTTAGACTTTGTTCTCGAGGTCGTTCCGAAACACGGCATTGTAACCGCGGTGATATCCGAATGAGGTCTTTTAAGTATATCCATAGCTCTTGCCGTAACAAGGAGCGCAAGCGTTGAGTCAAGTCCTCCCGACAATCCGATCACGCACCCCTTTGCGTGGGCTGATTTAATTCTTTTCGCAAGCCCTCTCGACTGGATATCGAGTATTCTTCGGCAGGTCTTTCTTCGGTCGGCATCGGCGCTTGGGATAAAGGGTCTGGGCGCTATCTTTCCCGATATATCACATTCACGCAAATTGAGCGAAAAAGGCACTGTGCGGTACCCGTCGCGCTGTTCGGCGCCGAAAGTATTCATTCTCATACGGTCATGCTCAAGATGGAATATATCGACTGTGCCGCAGATAAGCTCTTGCCCTCCGAACGGAGGATTTTCCGCAACAACGCTTCCGTTTTCGGCAATGAACGAATGTCCGCCGAACACGAGATCCGTTGTCGACTCGTTTTCGCCCGCGCTCGCGTAAACATACGCCGAGATGAGCTTTCCCGACGCCGCTTCGGCTATCATTCTGCGGTATTCTTCTTTTCCGAGAATTTCGTTTGAAGCGGACATATTAACAATAACGGTCGCTCCCGCCTTCGCATGCGAAACCGACGGAGAATCGGGAACCCACATATCCTCGCATATCTCGCACGCGGCTTTCAGAGACGGCATTTCGGCGCACTCAAAAATGAGCTTTGAACCGAAAGGAACTCTATCGCCGCATACAAAAGCTTCGGAAATGCCTTCCGGCGCCGGAGTAAAATGACGCATTTCATAAAATTCAGCGTAATTCGGGATATTTACTTTCGGCACGAGTCCGAGAAGTTTTCCGTCGGACATAACTGCGGCGCAGTTGAAAAGCTTCCCGAGATGCCTTACGGGAACTCCTATAAAAACGAGCATCTTCTTGCCTTTAGTGTGATTCACCACCTCTGACAGAGCGCGTTCCGTGCGTTCCGCGAGAGAATCGGTGAAGAATAAATCGGAACAGCTGTACGCACTGAGACAAAGCTCCGGAAATACTGCGATTGCGGCATTTGAAGCGTACGCCTTATCTATAAGCTCATTAATATATTTTACATTCTCGCCGGGAGCCGCAACAAGCAGTTGCGGAACGGCGGCGGTCAATTTTACAAATCCATGCTTCATTATTTTACTCCGAAATCCATGTGCCGCGTTGATTTCACAATCACACACGGTTCCTTCTGTTTTTTGCCGCAGCTTCCATGCGAGGTCTGCCGCAATCCTTCACTGTACGTCAAACATTTAGTTTGTAATGCGCAGCGTTTTTATTTTTCTTTTATGTATCGCGGATAGCCGCATTTCATTCGAGCGACTCAATATATTCTTCCGCGAATTTTACGGCGACCGCTCCGTCGGCACACGCCGTCACGATCTGACGAAGAGGCTTTGTACGCACGTCTCCCGCTGCGTATACCCCGGGAACCGACGTGCGGCAGGTTTCGTCCGCTTTAATGTACCCGTCTTCCATATCAAGCTGTCCCTCAAAAACGGATGTGTCCGGTATCCGCCCGACGGCGACGAACACTCCGTCACACACAAGTTCTCTTTTTTCTCCGCTTTTTTTGTCCGTCACTTCAACCGCGCAAACGAGATTTCCGTCGCCTTTTATTTCGGTTATGGTCGAGGAAAGAATAAACTCAACATTTTCTTTTTTTCTTGCTCTTTCAACCGCCACGGCGGAAGCTCTGAACTCATCTCTTCTATGGATCAGATACACCTTTTTGCAGATATTCGAAAGATACATCACATCCTCGAAAGCGGTATCTCCTCCTCCGGAAACACACACAGTCTTTCCGCGGAAGAAAAAACCGTCGCATGACGCGCAGTACGAAACTCCGCGTCCGGTATACTCGACTTCTCCCGCAACTTCAAGATATCTCGGTTTTGCCCCCGTAGCAATTACTACGGCAGACGCTTCAATTTCGCCGTCGGCGGTGATTATTTTTTTCGGATGTCCTAATAACTTTACCTCTTTTACTTCGGCGTAGACTGTTTCTCCGCCGAATCGCTCCGCGCATGCCGTCATTTTTTCGGCAAGTTCAAAGCCTCCTATATGCTCGAATCCGGGATAATTTTCAATATCGGAAGTTATCGCCATTTGTCCTCCTGGAGAGAGCTTTTCTATGACGGCGGAAGAAAGTCCCGCTCGTCCGGCGTAAAGGGACGCCGTATAGCCGGCAGGTCCCCCGCCTATTATTGCAATATCGTATTTTTTCATAAATCTTACCTTTTCCTGAAATGCATCGTTTTGTCAAGTTACGCTTCGGTACACACCGCTGCGGCTCGGAGAAGCTCCTCCGCGAGATTTTTTGCTTTTTCTTCCGCCTCGTTTATAAATCTTGCAATGTGGAAGCCGTCGGCGGCGGCATGGTGGATAGATATCGAAAGAGGCATATAGGTTTTCCCGTCGCGTCCGACAAATCCGCCCCACGCGATTATCGGATAAAGAGAAACATTATCCGACATCACTCCGACCGAGGTAAAATGTCTCCACGGCACGCAGGACGCTTCAAAAATATTATCGGGAGACGGAATACTCATGTATTTCACCGATTTCGCCCGCGCAACATCTTCGGTACAGTTTTCGTAAAACTCTCTAAAATCTTCTTTCCACACGGTAAACGTACTCGTATACGTTTCTGTATCGTCATGAAATACATTGTGCGCGACTTCCACGCGATCCCATACCGCAGGCAGCGGATACGGCGAATCCGGAGTATCTACGGCAAGCATTTTCAGCTCATCGTGAGAGTTCACAATCTCGCTCACAACGTAAAGAAAAGCTATATAAAAAGATATTTTTAACGTATGACAGGCTGTTTTCAGTCTTGTCACATCTATTTCGTCACACATAGATATCGAACAGGGAGCTTCGTCCATAAAATGTCTGAAGTATTCGGTTCTCGACCATTTTTCCGTATCGATCAGTTTATATCCTTTATTCACAAACAGCATCTCCGTTTTTTAACAAATTTCACGTTTTATTATACACCAAAATAAACGATATTACAACACGCGAATAAAATCAGGCTATACGCGGCATTTAAGATTTCGGATATGTTTTTTTTAAGACATTTTTTCCGAATCAAACTTTTTATCATACAAATAATACGCAAAAACAACCGTGATCTGAAGAAATGCTCCGCTAATCAGAAGCAAAAGAGGGCTTTTATCGGCAAGAACACCTGCCGCCGAGTTTCCGACTGCCGCTCCGCCGGTCGTAAGAAGCATTCGCACCGATGTGTACGCTCCGATTTTTTCATACGGAACTATCTCGCATATATATATATATATATCGGAATTGAAAAATCAACAAAGGTCATGCCGATATACGAAATAAGATACATTATCGAAAATACAAAAACGCTTCCGCTCACAAGCATAAGGCTCATTGTGCACGCCATCACAATTCCCCCGAAGAGACAAAACGACGTTGTCTTAAAGCGTCTGTACCTCTTCGCATATATGAAGCAGGCAACCGCAGAGCCGGCGGCGGATACTATTGAAAGAGACGACGAGACCGCAGCGTCGTCCGTTACGGTACTGAGCATGACGACAGCCGCCATTCCGAGTATTCCCGACGCAACCCCGCGCAGAAAATTCGGAACCGCAAGATATCTCATCGATCTGAGCTTTAATACATCAAGAAAAAACGCCGCGCGCTTTTTCTTTATTCCGACTCTGTCTGCAAAATTCTTTATCTCTCCGCCGTCCATATTTTCACAGTTCTCTTTGTTTAGGTTCTCCCGAAAGAACAGAACTATTACCGAGGACACGAGTAAGCATACAATACAAACTCCAAAGCTTACAGTAATTACATTTTTATACGGAAACACTCGCACAAGCAAAACAAACGCTGCCGAAACGGCAGTTCCGAGTATATTTATGATTATACCGGATACGTTTGAAAGCCGCGGATAATCCTTCATTTCAACAACGTAATACGGAAGCTTATAATCGACTGCCGTACGTACTCAGCCGAAAAACGCAGAAACGCTGTATGTATGAGCGATACAGCAAAAACCGCATCAGTCGGGATTCCCGAAAAAAGAGAAACAAACGCCATCGCGCCCGGGAAAAGAGCTTTTGGCAATGTCAGAGCCGCCATAGACAAACATTTTTAATTCTGTCCACAAAGAAAACCGAAAGCAGCATGGTAACAATTTGCATAACGTTTCCCAGAAGTACAAAAACGCTGATTTGTACGGAACCAAGCCCCATATAGTTTAAGAACGACTGTATGATAGCGCCGCCGGCGAATACCTGCGATATGTTGTATGCTCCCGTAAAAATGTAATATTTTATATAATTGTTCATCGTATCCTCCGCAGCGCGCAAAAGCCTCGATTGTGATAACAGGTGCGTATATAAAGTTTTTGACAGAGCCGTAAAAAAGCGCAGACTCTTCCTGCACTGTCCGCTTTATTTGAGGCAGTCCATTTCCGCGTCTGCGCTTATTGCACTTTTATTTACCTGAATCTTTTCTTCAGCTCCGAAAGGTCAGAGAGCATTTTCATCTGTACGGACACAGCGTACCCTGAAACAAGGAATCCGGCTCCGCATACAAGAGGAATTATGTCAAAATGTCCTCCGCTTATTATAAGGCTTATAATAAACCAAAGGAGAAGAGTTCCTCCTATCGCGTAAAGCGCGATCATCGCAAAAGGAAGATACTTCCCGTACCCCCTTTTTTGAAATCTGAGCGGTTCATCAAGAGGAAGCTCAACCTCCGCGTATACGTTTTCTTCTTTATCTCGGGAAACAGGCGCATTCTTTACCTCGTTTGCCTCCGGTTCATGCGCAGAAGGCTTCTCTTCCCGTTCCTCCATCTTTTTTCTGTCATGAATCTCGCAGATACGAAGAAGATATTCCATTCCGCGGTCGGTAACGCCAGCGTTTCTGAGGTTGCGCTCATTTGAAACAAGTCTTCTCACCGCCGAAGAAGTGGAAGCGTCAGTAAACTTTACAAATGGAAGAATTATCGCCTTACACTTATCGCAAAGTCTTGTTTTATCGTTTTCGGATATCTCAATCCCGCAATTATAGCAATGAGCCATAGAAACCCTCTCTTCTATATTTTTCCGTTGCTTTTATTACGTCTGTTTTAATGTATTTTATCATAATCCCGCTTCAAAAACAATACGTTTGCCGTAAATTATTTTTCTTTTGTCTAAGCAAAAGAGTTACGCTTATAACAGAATCTGTTGTACCTGCCCGAACCCGATTCGCTCCCATGCACCGGCAAGGCTTTCCCGCAAATGCCGGTAAACCGCAAACAGACAGAATTAACAAAAAACCTCCGAAACAATTAATAACCGTTCGGATGTTTCTTTGTTATTTTGCGTGTAAAAAAGTACCGCCTTTGGTAATATCCGGGGGGTATTGACATCTGATTTTTTTACTGTTCGAACACAATATGTTTTATCATAACACAGCCAATCGTTTGTCTTTATTTTTTGCTCATGCTGCGGATAAGTACTCCCTCAAAATCTTCATTCTCCGACAGCGTTATGAGGTGAAGATACGAGATGCCGATATCGGTCTTGTTGTGAGAAACAATGGTCCTGTATTTTTCATTGTTAATGAGAATGTCGGCCGAATCTCCGTCCCATTTTACGGTGAGAATAAACCATTCTCCCGACGGACAGGTGTTCTTATCGAGTTTAGTAGCAAAAACCGCATACCACGGGGCGGCGTCATCGCACGGATTGAACCAATGATCGCATAAAGACATTGCTACTCCGCTTTGACATATCATCATTTCAAGCGAAACTTCTCCCGATTTTGATGCGGGAAAATTCCATACAAGCCCCTGCTTTTCGGAAAAGAGCCTCTCGTCATGAACGCGGCATATCTGTAAAACCTCTGCGCCGTGCAATGACGGATCGGGAACAAGAAGCGCGCCGTTTGTTCTGTTCCACGCGCAGTGACCGGGATATCTGCCGAATATTGATCCCGAACAGCTTTTTACGTAAAGCTGAGTCGATACATTAGAAAGACCGTTTCTGAAATTTTCCGTGCGCTCTGTGTCATACAGCCAGTTTATGTCAAAAATCGCCAAACGGCGCGACGCGGAGTTTTGTCCGAAATGCACGAGAATCTTTCCGAAAGGAAGTTCCAACGCTTCAAACTGATGAACGCTTTTATCAGCTTCGAATGTTCCGCAGGAACGGAAATCGGGTGAATTTCTCACATCGTTCAGCCATATTTCGCGGAAACCGATATAATTTACACCGTCTTCCGTAACGGCGGCATGGCATGCGTCTCGGTTTGTGAAAACATCCTCCGCAAGCCCTATTATATC
>CAKSJC010000005.1 GCA_934462885.1 uncultured Eubacteriales bacterium
TTCTGTTAGAACTCACGGTGTGCCTGCGGCGGGCGAATGCCCGAAACCCGCACGGTTAAAGGCTTTTCGGAAGATGAGCTTCCGTTTGCCGAAGGAGATTTCGAGTCAGTCCCGTTATGACCACTTCAATACCTTTACATGACATCGAAACAACCGATTCAACACATACTGTATTACACAACCTTACTTTAAGTATACCATAAATACGTAAAAATTTCAATACCTATTTTCAGAAATATTCTAAAAAATTGTAAAAGTACAATAAAAGCGAGATTTAGGGAAAAAATAGTGACTGAGTTTTGATGAGATAAATGAATCTAAGATATGTTTCAAGCTTTTGGCGTTATGGAAAGGGAAAAGCACTGGTATTTTAAAATGCGATATTGAAAAAATACGCAAAAATAAAAAAGACGGATCCGATCCGTCTTTTTTTATTTAATGTTTTTAGTTGATGGGAACCTTTACTGAAGAGTAAACAGTGCCGCCGGATTTGAGTTGGAAAACAAAGGAGATGCCTCTCTCTCCGGCGAAGGGATTAGATGCAAGCGCTTCATAAGAAACTGTGTATTCTTTTCCCGCTTCTACCTCGATTGTGTCGTATTCCGAGACAAAGCCTTGGTCAATGCTTATCTTAAGTGTTCCGTCGAATTCAGGCATTATTGTAATTTCTTTGTTGAAACGGTCATTAGTATATCTAATACCTGTTTTGGCGGTTGTTGTTCCGTCGCTGATATTAAGTGATGTTGATCCGGTATTTTCAGTAACTTTGCGCGTGTTCAGGTCAACAATAACCGGAGCCAAGTAAGTTCCGCTTGTGTTTGTAAGGCAAAGAACGATGTATGAATTTCTTGATGTAAAGTCGAGTACGTATGAAGTATTTATATCGTCTCTTCCAAGGGTTATATATGAAGCGGTCGATGCATTTCTGTAATATGATGCGTATTGTGAGGAAGAAGGACAGATAGCTTCATCTGTTGTATACCAGTAGAGCTTGCCGGCGTATTTAGCCGAGAAGAGTATGCTGTTTCCGCTGCCTGTCAGGACGTCGATATCAAGACCGGAACCTATTCTTGAGAGATTCGACGGGTTAACATACACAACTACGGGTGTATAGAACTTATTATTGGATCCGCCGCAGATTGCAATGTGAACAAAAGGATAATCGGAAATAAGATCGGGATCAAGATCAATCACGCTGAGAGAATTTGCACTGACAGAGAATGCGTCGCGCAGTGACGACGAAGCTCGGTTCCATTGTGACTCAAACTCAGATGATGAAAGAACGGATTTTTTTGTGGAATAGAAATAATAAACATCTCCGTCTACGCTTGGCTTAAATGAAATTACGGAAGAATCATCATCGACGGTAGGAGTAACCGAGAAGCCTGTTTGCTTAGAAGCGTCGAGAGATACTATTACGGGAGTATAATTCTTTCCGAGTTTGTCTGTAAGCCTCATTACAAGATAAGGATAAGTTGCGGCGTATGATGAGTTGTAAGGGATAGATCTTATAGCGTTTGCCGAAACATAAGTATTTGAAGCATATTTTGCGTTTGCATAGTAAGTATCAAACTGATTTGACGCCGGGAGCGTACGAGAATTCGAATAATAGAAGTATACGGTGCCGCTGTAATTTGCCTGGAAAATAATTTCCTCGTTTTCAGCGTCGATTTCCGGATCATTCCTAAAACCTGTTGTGGCGTCAATAGAGAGCGCTACGGGTTGACAGTAACCGTTATTCGTCTTAAGAGCGATTATAAGATAGGGGTAAGCGTCAGTGTATGAAGTATTATAGTTGAAGTCAGTTGCGCGGTCAGCTGTTGCGCTTACCTTGTCTGCGGAAGGAGCTTTCTTATACTGAGATTCAAACTCAGTAGCCGAGGGGATATTATCAGCCGATTTTGTATAGTAGAAGTATACCGTTCCGCTCTTCTTTGCTGTGAAAGAAACAACACCGATGCTCTTTACGAAAGGTTCGACCGAGAATCCCGTGTCGCCTACGGAAATTACTACAGGTTCGTAGTAAAGACCGTCTATAGACTGGAGCATGAATGCAACGTATCCGTACTTAGATGTGTAGTTTGAAGTGAGCTTGAATGCTCCGGATTTGTTTGCGTCTACGGAGTTTGAAGCCTTAAGGGCAGATTCCTTTGCGTTGTATGTCTTAATAAATTCAGCCTGTTTTATCGGTGTTGATGATTCCGTGTAATAGCAGAATATCGTACCCGAATATTTAGCGGTGAAGTTGATAGCCGTCTTTGATTCGTTGAGTTCCGGATCGGAAGAAAAACCTGTGCCGGACGGAACGATATTTTCAATAACAACAGGGGAGTACTTCTTTACATCGCTCTGGAGCTGTACGGCAATGTAGGAAAGGTTTTCTGTTGCCGATGTTGAGAACGTTTTTTCTTCATAAGCTTTTCCGGAAGTTACGTTGAACGAGTCGGAGTATCTGGAGTTTGCATAGAAGCTGTCAAACTGTTCTGAAGATGGAGTCGTGCCGCTGTTTGTGTAGTAGTAGTATACGCGTCCGGAGTCTGTGGGAAGAACATTGAGATACGAATACGAACCGTCGGTAGTAATAAAAGGATTGGATGAGAATGCGGTTTCGGCTGTGCTTGAACCGGAGTAAACATCCGAACCGAATACAGCAGTGAGGTTCGGCGCAATTTCATAGTCTTCGGGAACGACGGTGGACTTGAAGTTCTTTGCGTATACGCATATCTTGTTTACGGAACCTGAGCCGAAAACGTTGGTTCCTTCGGCATAGCTTTCAAGAGTATCCACAAATGTACCGGAATATACGTTGACAACCGACTTGCCGTTAACGATGATTCTCTCAACGCTTGTGCCGTCAATGATTGAGAGTTTGCATCCGTTGTCGATTACTACTGTATCAACAATACAGTCCTCAAGAGTTACGTCCGCGCTTCCTCTGATGTAGAGAGTGTCGTTAATCTTGCTGTTCTTTATTGATACCAAACCGTCTTTGACACCTTCGCTTATAATAGATCTTCCTTCAAAGGTGATCTTATTGAGAATGATGTCGCTCTTTGTAATAACATTGTTCTTTTCCGCCGCATTGTTGTCTCTTGCGGAAGCATTTCCGTTAAATATTGAACCCGCAGCTCTGTAAAGGATCGTAAGAGCTTCCGCACGTTTCAGCGTGTTTTGGGGCTTGAAGAGGTACTCGCCGTTTATGTTGTAGCCTTCAACGATACCTGCTGCGCTTGCCATGAGAATATACTGACGGTAGTCGGAAGAAATCGACTCATAGTCAGAAAAAGTCGATGACGGCGCCTTGTCTGAAACAGGGAGATCAAGGTAACGCACAAGAAGAGAGATAGCTTCTTCACGGGTGATCTCTCCTTCGGGATCAGCTTTTGAGCCGTAGTCGAGTATGTAACCTTGTGCGGCTGCTTTAGCGAAATATACGCTGTACCAGTCGGAATCGGAAATATCGGAGTAGTTTATTTCAACTGTGTCCGTAAGACCGAATGTTTCGTCAAGCATTTTGATAAATTCCGAACGTTTGACTGTTGCGTCCGGTTTGAACAGAGAAGTGCCGTCCGGCTGAGTATATCCGTTGAGAACGTTTTTTTCAACCAGATAAGGTATTTGTCCTCCTGTCCATGCCCAGTGACCTGACACATCAGTGAAAGAGATATTAGCTGCAAAAACGATTCCCGGTGCGGCAAGCATCAGGACGAGCGCCAATACGAGAGCAAATGAACCTTTGAGTTTTCTCATAAGTGCCTCCAAAAATAATAATTATGCTATTTTACTATGTTAAATTATATCACATACGAAAAAATATTCAAGAGCAAATTTATGCTTAAATGTTAATTTCTTCTTGATAAGCGTGTAGTATGAATACATATGTAGTGATATGCAATTCAAGACAGTTTCCGCATATTTCTTCATTTTAGACGTAAGGCGGCAAAAAAAGTTCCTTTATGCGGAAAAATATGTTTTAAGCTTGAAGATCAAGGCTTATTCTGCTATAATTTATGAAAAAAATATTTATGAAAACGGAACATAAAATGGAATTTACCAATCTCGATAGGTATATAGATTCGATTATTGAAAAATACGCGCTGCCGGCGTTTGACGTATCGGCAAAAGTAGGAGACCGGTATTACAGACGTTTTGTCGGGTATTCCGACGCCGAAAAGACAAAACCGGTATCGGGCGGGGAATTGTATATCCTTTATTCCGCAACAAAGGTAATAACCGGAGCGGCGCTGTCGATACTTATCGACAACGGTACGGTTTCGCTTGACGACAGAGTGTCAAAATATCTTCCCGAATTCTCGGAGATGAAAGTCATTTGTCAAGCTGACAATGGGGAAAAATATATAAGAAATTCAATGTGTGAAATGAAAATACGCCATCTTGCGACTATGACCGCAGGACTTACGTATAACAGGGATACACAGTATATTAGGGACGTTTTAAGGGAAACATCCGGACACGCTTCAACCAGAGACATAGTTAAAGCCATATCAGAGGAGCCGCTTCTTTTTGATCCGGGAGAGATATATAATTACAGTCTTTGTCTTGACGTTGCGGGGGCGGTGATAGAGGAAGCGACGGGTATGAGCTTCGGAAAATTTTTGAGTAAATATATATTTGAGCCTCTTTGTATGTGTGATACTGCGTTCTTTCCGAATGCTGAGCAAAAATCAAGACTTATCGTACAGTATGAAAAAACAGGACGCAGCGAATATAAGCTCATAGGAGGAAAAAACGAGTTTGCGCTAAGCGACCGCTTTGAGGGAGGCGGTGCGGGACTCTTTTCAACGGCAGAAGATTATATGAAATTCGCTTCTGCTCTTTCACGATTCGGAGAAGGCGAAAACGGAGTAAGATTCATGAAAAAATCGGCAGTCGAGATAATGAGAACGCCTCTCCTTACTCCTGCCCAACTGAAAGCGTTTTCAAGAATGGGCAAATTCGGATGTTCATACGGAATTGGAGTCAGAACCATGTGTGAGCCATGGAATTTCGGACTTGCTACTCCGGTTGGGGAATTCGGCTGGGACAGCATGGGCGCGGCATATGTTTCAGTATATCCCGAGGCTGAGTGTGCGCTCGTTTTTATGGCGGATATCTGTGAATTCGACGAAGCATATATAAGCGTTCATCATAAGCTAAGAGAAGCTTTTTATAAAGACGCAGGCTTCGCAGAGCAGCACAGAAAAGATTAAATGGAATAAACTATCGCTTTTTATACGAAATTTATTAATATTTATTCATCAATATTGCTTGACATCAAACAGTTAATATGGTAGAATAGTTTTATTAAAGAATAGTATGAGAGGGAAACTGTTGTGAATAAAAAGCAAATCGATATACTTGATGATTTTTTTCTTCATACGGCGCTTCATTTAATGACTCTTGAGGAGCAGTGCCTGCGCCGGGTCTGCTCGGAAGATTTGTCTGTACGGGAGCTTCATGTAATTGAAGCGGTTTCGAGTCTTGATCAGACAGGAAAAAACACAATGGCGGAGATTGCAAAATACTTAAGACTTTCTCCTGCCTCTCTTACGACTGCCGTAAACGTTCTTGTAAGGAAACGATATCTTCAAAGAGAGTATTCGGCTTATGACAGACGCGTGATATTCGTAAAGCTTACGGAAAGCGGCAAAGAATCGAACCGCAAGTATCTTGGATTTGTGCGGAATATGATATATAACATAACGAAGAATCTTGACGAGGGAAGCGCGGATTCGCTTATCGAATCTCTTATGAAACTGAGTGAGTTTTTAGAAAGCGACAAAGCGCGCGATATATCTTCTTTTGACGGTAAGGAAATATAATTGATTAACAAAAGCAGCATGAGGTATCAATATGGACGATTTTTCATCGAGAGTAGATCTGAGAAAAGTTATAAACGAAAAAGAGTTAAAGATTGAGTATGTTCCCGATGATCCTGCAAAGATTATGGTAAGCTCGTCTGATGTAAGCAGACCGGGTCTTGCGCTTTCAGGTTTTTTCGATCACTTTGATCCGAAGCGTATTCAAATAATAGGGAACGCGGAGACCATGTTTCTGAAAAAAATGGATGAAAACGTCCGCAGAGAACGTCTCACCGATTTTTTCAACAGAAGCCCTGTTGCTCTTGTGGTATCACATGGGAACGAGATTGATCCCGCCATACGGGAGCTTGCGGAATATTTTGAGGTTCCGCTATTTTGGACTGCGGAGAATACCAGCGATTTTATGGCTTCTCTAATAGCGTACCTTCATGTTCAGCTTGCTCCGCAGATAACGCGCCACGGAGTTCTTGTCGAAGTTTACGGAGAAGGAATACTCATAATGGGAGACAGCGGAGTTGGGAAAAGCGAGACTGCTATCGAGTTAATAAAGAGAGGACACAGATTTATTGCGGACGACGCGGTTGAACTTCGTAAAGTGTCTGCTAAGGCGATAGTCGGAAGCGCACCTGAGCTTATAAAGTATTATATTGAGCTTCGCGGTATCGGTATTGTGGATGTGCGCCGCCTTTTCGGTATGGGAGCCGTAAAGGAGACAGAAAAGGTTGATATGATCATAAAGCTGGAACAGTGGGTACAGGGTAAAATGTATGACAGACTCGGGCTTGAAAATGAGTTTACCGATATTATGGGAATAAAAATACCGACGACGACTATCCCCGTAAAACCAGGACGTAATCTTGCCGTAGTGCTTGAGATAGCTGCTATGAACAACAGACAGAAAAAAATGGGATACAATACCGCAGAAGAATTTAACAAAAAACTCCTTGACTCAATGGGAGGAGTTTGAGATAAACTGCGGAACAAAAGCGGATGTGTCGATAAAGACAAGTCGAGCAACGACTGCGCGGCATAATTATTCGCTAAAACGGCACGTTCTTTCGAAAAAAATGCCGCAGCGCCGAGCTGCGAACAGCATTTTTAATCAAGCGGAAATAATTGCGATGAGCGAACTGATTTCATATGCCTATATTGTTCTGAACGGTAACCACAAAGCATATTTGAAAAGAGTAACCTAATATAAATCATTAAATTAAACATAAAAATATCGGCTGTATTTGCCCTAAAGGGCAAATACAGCCGATATTTTTAATAGTAGTCGAGCAGTGTCAATTGATTTTTCCTGCAAGGTTTTTTCATTGTCGTATCGTTTTGTATATTTTGAATTTTACGGTTTTTCATTTCTGAGTAACTGTTCAATTTTCGGCGCCGCTTTCTGAAGCATTGAACTTGGATACCCAGTATTTTGTGTATTCATAAAGATCGTCAAGGGTCGTGAGAGAATACCCTCTGCAGGATTTTACATATTCGCAAAACAGTCCGTCAAGGAAAATGTGCAAATCAAGTTCAATATTGCTGCGATCTTTTATTTGATGAGTGTTGTGATACAGTTCGAGAAGCTTTCCGTATGCGATGTCGGTTAATTTTTTCGCTGCGAACAAAAAATCGTTGGACTTGCACAGCAGGCGGTAATTATCATTATTTTGATGGATAAATTCAAAAATCGAATCGATAAAGTGCATGATGTCTTTGGATTCCAGCAAACGGGTATTATCAAAAAAGTTCTCAATAAGCTCATTTTCATAATCCTCTGCCACACCGTAAATATCATCGTAATGTGAATAAAACGAGCCGCGGCTGATATCGGCGCGGTTGCACAATTCGCTGACTGAAATTTTCCTCAGCTCTTTCTTTTCGGCAAGCATTTCCGCAAATACGGTTTTGATCAGCCGTCTTGTTTTCTTTGATGAATTGTTCAGATTTTGCGCTTTCATAGCCTTCCTCTCTTTCAAAAATAAACAGATTTTTGAACATTGTAAAAATCTAAACAATGATCGAATTTCTGTATTTGTATTAATTCTTTCACGCTATTATAATACAACACAGTTCAAATGTCAACAGTGTCAAAAAAGTGAAAGGAGTAACGATATATGGAAAATAAAGCAAGCTCTTATTCTGATAACGGACACATCATTGAAACCGATTGCTTAACAAAAGATTATGGGTTCGGGCGTGGCGTATTCGATGTCAGCATTTATGTCGATAAGGGCGAGGTATTTGGTTTTTTAGGTCCGAACGGCGCGGGAAAATCAACGACCATCCGGCATTTGATGGGTTTTTCCAAACCGGATAAGGGCAGTACAAAAATTCTCGGAGAAGAAACATTTAGCAATTATGACAAAATACTGAACCATGTTGGTTATATTCCGGGAGAAATCGCACTTCCGGCCGGATTGACGGGATGGGAGTTTATTCGTATGATGCAGGATATGCAGAATATCCACAACGAACAGAGACTTAGCAAAATGCTTACAATGTTCGAGTTGGAGGATAATGTGCTGCGTGGCGAGACGAAGCGCATGAGTCTCGGTGTGAAGCGAAAGCTGGCTATCGTAACAGCGTTTATGTCAGATCCTGAGGTCCTCATATTGGACGAGCCGACAAGCGGACTTGATCCGGTTATGCAGGAAACTTTCATACAGTTCATACACAGCGAAAAAGACAGAGGAAAAACGATCCTGCTTTCCAGTCATATCTTTTCGGAAATCGACTCAACCTGTGATCGTATCGCCATTATCAAGGACGGCAGAATCGTGTCGGAATTTGTGGCAAACGATTTGAAACACGCATCCCGTAAATATTACACGGTAGTATTTGAAAACGAGCAGGCTAAGGAGAAATGCAAGGCGGGCGGAAAAAAGCTTACCTCATATATTCTGAACAGCGAGAATGACCTAAATATAGATATTTCCATTGAAGACAGCGATTTGAACGAATTGATCGAGCTTCTCTCCTCCCTTGAAGTGCGCTCTTTCAGTAATCGGAAAGAAACATTGGAGGACTACTTTATGAAATTCTATAAAGAAGATAAGGAATTCGGAGGTGCGTTGCAGTGAGCGTAATTGAACTGAGCGGTCTTACAAAGGATTATGGGAACGGGCAAGGCATCTTTGACTTGAATCTTTCCATAAACAAAGGAGAAATGGTCGGCTATGTCGGTACAAACGGCAGCGGCAAAACAACGACTATCCGACATATTATGGGCTTTCTGAAGCCAACATCGGGAAGTGCGTCGGTAAACGGTTTATCCTCGTGGGAGCATTCCAGTGAAATTGTTAAACAGATCGGCTATGTGCCCGGCGAAATTGCTTTTCCCGACTTGAAAACCGGTATTGATTTTTTGAAATGTCAGGCGGATTTCTTGGGGCTTCACGATATGTCTTATGCCAACGAACTGATTGAACGGCTGCAACTTGATCCCAGAGCAAATCTTAAGCGGATGAGCAAAGGCATGAAGCAGAAAACGGCGCTGGTAGCTGCGCTGATGAACGATGCGCCTATCATTATCCTTGACGAGCCGACTACCGGTCTTGATCCGCTGATGCGCGCTACTTTTCTTGATATTATAAAGGAAGAACACAGAAAAGGGAAAACCATATTTATGAGCAGCCACAGCTTTGACGAACTGGAAAAGACATGCGACAGAGTTGCCCTGATCAATAACGGCCATATTGTGGATTTGTGCGATATGGATCAAATCCGCAATCGCCCTGTAAGGGAATTCAAAATCGAATTTTACACCGAAGAGGATTACAAACGTTTTTTGGACGAGCCATACGAAACGATTCGCCTTCAAGAACAGTATCATCAAGTATCCATCAGAATCAAAGCTGACGAGACAGTCTCGCTGCTCAAGTCGTTGAAAGCATATCGTGTGAAATTTATTTCCGAACTTCCGTACACACTTGAAATGCATTTTAAGAATATTCTGTTTGAACAAAAGAAAGGTTAAAAAGGTGAAATACAATGTTCAGTAAAGCTTTATTCAAGCAATCCTGCAAAGCAAACGGCACGATGTGGGCGATTATTACCTTCGCAGTTTGCTTTATGCTTGCCTGCGTTATGCTGATCTCGGGCAACGGCAGTATAGGCGAAGTGAAAAATTCAATTCAAGATACGATCATCACAAAAGAAATAGACGCGCAACTGGAAGAGCGCTCCTTGTCCTATTACACAACCGCCGAAGACGGACTTGCAAAATTTGACTCGCTTTTCTCCGCAGATGTCCGCGATACTCTCTCTTATCTTGTTTGGTGTTCACAAATGCCAAACAAATCCGATTTCGGCGACGCCGCTGTGTATGCCGCAGCAATGGAAGGGTGGCAGAATGCTGTGCCGAAAATGGAAACGGAAGCAGGAAAAGCTTATGCAACTGCTGTAAATGACTGGATGACACAGATGCCGCAGCAGGAAGGCTTTTCTTCTGTGAATGAGTATCTGGCTGCCGTACAGGAATGGCAGGGAACATCTCCCGCAACTCAGGAAAATGCCGTAACAGCGGCATTTTCCTCCGCTTGTCAGGAACTGCAAGAATATCTCGCTCAAACAGCAAAGGATGCGGGGTATGCAGAAGACTCGTCCGAGTCACGGGAGATTCTCGGCAGCGTGCTGTATACATTGAATCCAAACGGAATTTTTAATGATTTTTACACCGAAAACGGTGAAGATGTTCCTGCTGATTACGATTTTATGTCCTTGATAACACATATCGGCAACGGTGATATTGACGACTATCTTTTTTCGGATGAACGAGGCGATTACCGCAGTTCCAGAGCCGAAGAGGGTGCGGCGATCTTTCTTGCTGGGAATATGACAAAAGCCGACACGGTTGAGAGCCTTATGGATGCCCTTTCCGACTATGGTGTAACAAAGGAAAAATATGATTCCTTCGGTTATACCTATGGGTCGATGAAGCATATGGCACAAACAGTGATTGTAACTTATAGAGGGCGTTTGGAATACGAGCTTGGTTTGCTGAATGAGCAGTATGAAGGCGGTGCGTTTGAAAATGAAGAAGCCTATCTGACTGCAGTTGCAGACAAGAAGGAAAATCTTGCGGTGGACATTGCGGCAAGTTTCCTGTCTACACTCCCTAAAGAAGTTTCAGATGCTTTGGAAGAAGTTGGTCAGGCAGATCTTTACTCCCTGATCGTCGGATCTATTTTCTATAAGCTGGCAGGATTGCTGCTGCCGATTATCTATATGATAATGGCGTCGAACAACCTGATCTCCGGACAGGTTGACAGCGGTTCAATGGCATATGTCCTTTCGACTTCTACTAAGAGAAGCACCGTTGTATTTACTCAGGCGGCATATCTTATTGGTTCTCTCTTTGCAATGTTCTCGCTTACAACGGTAACAGGCTGTGTTTGCCTGTCTCTTGTTACAGAAGAAGTGGAATTGACATACGGCAATCTGGTTTTACTGAATGTCGGTGCATTTCTTGTGCTGTTAGCGCTTTCCGGATTTTGCTTCTTTACCTCTTGCATATTTGACCGCAGCAAGCGTTCCATGGCTATTGGAGGCGGACTGTCCATATTTGCTCTTGTCGCCGCTATGCTGGGATTGTTTGGCAGCCCTGTTATTCCGTCTGTTGTTCGCCTTGATGCATTAAACAACTTCAATTACGCGACGATCATTTCCATGTTCGATGTTGTTTCCATCATTGACGGAACAAATGCGTTTATTTGGAAATTTGTCGTCCTTGGAGCAGCGGGCATCCTCGGATATGTGATTGGTTCGATTCGCTTCACCAAGAAAGATCTGCCTCTCTAAAAAGGTGAGACAATGTTCGAATTCAAGAGGGTTTGCGATCAATATGAAAATATGTCCGCAGAAGAACGCAGACGCCTGCTTACCGAGACAGCCTCATATATCTTTGAAAGGTTAAATAAATCTTTCGTCTCCGGTATTGATCCTGTAGATGTTCTTTTCGGATTTATTATCGGATCGGTCACCGCTGACGGCAAGATAAATGAAATGGAATATCTGTTGATATACCCGATACTTGAAAAAGTCTTTGGAAATAAGGTTGATTTTGCGGCATTCAAAGACTCATTTCAACGAAATAAAGACGGAAAGAAGCTGATCGATGATTACTCAAATAAGATGGAATATATATTCAACTTACTGGATGAAGATCTGAAACGGGATGTCATTACGCTGTGTTTGGGCGTAACATCCATAGACGGAAAAATTACGCTGAATGAAAAAAGGTATATTCGGCATTTGTGCGAAAAAAAGTTATGAAGCGGCAGAGCCGGGCGGCAAACAACAGGGGCGACAGCAGAAAATGCTGTCGCCCCTTGTTCATAAAAAACGCTTTTGGGCATTATACTACCGAATTTCGGAAAAATCAAATGATTTGCGGCAATCAAGTACAAAACGATTGAAATAATCGTCGCACGAAAAAAATATAGTGTAGCATGACCGATGCCTGCGCCGTGTTTATATCCGTTATATTCTTAAAATTCAGAAAAAAGTCAAATTCTGTTTTTCGAAACTCTATTGACAACCGCTAATGATAATGGTATAATAACAAACGTTCTAATATTAGATGTTCTGTGATTAGAGGATAAATATGAATAATCAGAATTTCACGGCATCCAAGATGTTCAACAACGCAAACCGATTTATCGAAGCGTATCATACTGTGCTGCAGCCGATCTGTAAGGATACGGGGCTGCCGCCTATGGCTGTTGATATCCTGATGTTTATCGCAAACAATCCGAATAGCAGTACGGCGGGAGATATTTGCCGATGCCGCGGATTGAAAACAGGAATCGTGTCCGTGCATGTCGACAGGCTTGTAAATGAGGGGCTGTTATTACGGCAGGATGTTCCGGGTGATAGAAGAAAAACACGGCTTGTCTGCACAGAGGGGGCAAGCGCTATCATTGAGAAGGGACGAAAACTGCAAAGGAACTTTGCGCAAAGGCTTGTAGTCGGGATGTCGGACGAGGAGATCGAAGTGTTTCATCACTGTCTGACGGTTCTTGGCAACAATATTGAGGAAATCCGCAAAAACGGATTTTCAACGAAAGAATAGGAGATAACCATGTTCAAGCTACTGAAAAATATGCGCCGGAAAGAAAAGCTGATGGCGCTTCTTTGTCTTATATTCGTTGTGGTGCAGATCTATTTTGATCTGCGTCTGCCGGATTATATGACAGAGCTGACGATGCTCATCAAAACCTCAGGTACTACGTCGGATATTGTGAATGTCGGATTAAAAATGCTTGGCTGTACTGTGGCGAGCGCTGTGCTTGCGATTGCATGCGGCTTTCTTGCCGCAAAGACCGCATCCGGATTCAGCTTTGCCGTTCGGGATAAGCTGTTCCGCCATGTTATGGATGCAGGCAGCGAGGAAATGCAGGACTTTTCCATCCCCAGCCTGATTACCCGTACCACCAACGACATTACGCAGATTCAAATGATCGTTGCGATGGGGCTGCAAATGATGATAAAAGCGCCTATTATGGCGGTCTGGGCGGTCATCAAAATTCTCGGTAAGAGCTGGGAACTTTCCGCCGTAACCGCCGCCTTTGTTGTGGTACTGTTCGTTACGGTATTGATGATCATGAGTTCCTGCATTCCGCGCTTCCGTCTTGTGCAGAAAATGACGGATAAAATCAACCGAGTAGCCCGTGAAAATCTGACCGGCATCAATGTCGTACACGCTTTCAACGCCGAGGAGTTTCAGAACGAAAAGTTTAATGGTCCGAGCCGCGAAATGATGGAGCTGCAAATGAAAAACCAGAAGCTGTTTGCGCTCATGCAGCCGACGATGACGCTCGGTATGAACGGGCTGGCTCTTGCGATCTATTGGCTCGGCGCGGCGCTTGTGAGCAATATCGCGCTTACGGATATGAGCGCGCGTCTGACGATGTTCAGCGAGGTGCTTGTATTCAGCACTTATGCGACCTATGTCGTGATGTCGTTCATGATGCTTGCGATGATCTTCATGCTGCTGCCGCAGGCGCAGGTATCCGCCGAGCGTATCAACGAGGTGCTGGATCGGAACGTGTCGATCCGGGAGGGCAGCGTCAAGGACGGAAAGGAAACCGGCACGGTTGAGTTCCGCAATGTTTCTTTCCGCTATCCCCACGCCTCGGAGGATGAACTGACCGGAATTGATTTCAAACTGAACAAGGGCGAAACACTGGCGATCATCGGTGCGACCGGCAGCGGCAAAACCACCTTGATAAGCCTGATCCCGCGTTTTTATGACGCAACAAGCGGAGAGGTATTGGTAGACGGTATAAATGTCAAAGACTATACTTTTGAGGCACTGTACGATAAGCTTGGCTATGTCACGCAAAAAGCCGTTTTGTTCTCCGGAACGATACGGGATAATGTGCTTTTCGGCGAAAGCGCCGATGACGCGGACACGGCAAGACTGAACGGCGCGATTGAGCTTTCACAGGCGAAGGAGTTTGTCGATAAGCTGCCGGAGGGGACAGAATACGAGATCGCACAGCTTGGTCGAAATGTATCCGGCGGTCAGAAACAGCGTCTTTCCATTGCACGTGCGCTTGCAAGAAAACCGGAGATTCTGATTTTTGACGATTCGTTCTCGGCTCTTGACTACCGAACCGACGCGAAGCTGCGCGAGGGTCTGAACGAACAGCTTCACGACACGACAAAGATCATTGTTGCACAGCGTATCAGCACGATCCGCCATGCGGACAGGATCATCGTTCTTGACCGCGGCGAGATGGTCGGAATGGGAACGCACGAAGAACTGATGCGGAACTGCAAAGTTTATCGTGAGATTGCCACATCACAGCTCAGCGCATCGGAACTTGCATAAGGAGGGATGAAAAATGAAGAAAACAGACAATAAAAAAGGCATCCGTTCCGCCATTCCGAGAATATCCGGCTATTTGCGTTCAAGCATTGGAATTATTATCGTCGCCCTGATCCTTGCGGCTCTCAGCGCGGTCATGACAATCATAGGTCCCGATAAGATCGGTCGGATCGCCACGTTGATGTCGGACGGTCTTGGCGGCACCATTGACCTTGCGGCGATTGCAAAGATCGGTATTTCCCTTGCAGTCATCTATATACTCAGCGCGCTTTTCAGCTTTATTCAGCACTATACGATGTCCGTCGTCACGCTGAAAATGTCCTACCGTATGCGCGGCGAGCTGTCCGAGAAGATCAATAAAGTACCGCAGAAATACTTTAACACAACTTCACAGGGCGACATTCTCAGCCGCATTACAAACGATGTGTCCACATTGCAGCAGGGATTGACGAACAGTATGCCGACGATCATCAGCGCCGCAACGCAGTTTGTCGGCTGTCTGATCATGATGTTCGTCACCGAATGGCGGCTCGCCCTCATTTCTATCGGCGTAACCGTCATCGGTATGTTCCTGACTGTACTGATTATGTCGAAATCGCAGCGTTTCTTCGCGGCACGCCAAAAGAGTCTCGGCGAGCTGAACGGATATGTGGAAGAAATGTATTCCGGTCATGAGGTCGTGCGCATCAGCCGTGCAGAGCGTAAGGTTTGCGCAAAGTTTGATACGCTAAATGCCGAAGTCTACGACGCAAACTGGAAGTCGCAGTTTCTCTCCGGCATGATGCAGCCGCTCATGAACATTATCGGAAACATCGCCTATGTTGCCGTATGTGTTTTCGGCTCGATCCTTGCCATGAACGGCACAATTGAGTTCGGTGTGATCGTTTCTTTCATTCTCTATGTCCGCTTGTTCACTTCTCCGCTGACGCAGATGGCGCAGGGTATGACAAATATGCAAACAGCGTCCGCCTCCGCTCACCGCATTTTCGACTTCCTTGAAAGCGAAGAAATGCCGGACGAGAGCGGGAAAACGACTGCTCTTACCGATGTTCACGGCACTGTCAGCTTTGAGCACGTCCGCTTCAGCTACCCCGACACTCCGGATAAGATCATTATCAAGGATTTTTCCGCCGAGGTGCATCCGGGTCAGAAGGTTGCGATCGTCGGTCCGACCGGCGCCGGAAAAACGACTATGGTCAATCTTCTTATGCGCTTCTTTGAGATAGGCAGCGGCACAATCAAGATTGACGGCGTTCCGATCTCCGACATGAGTCGGGAGAATGTGCATAAGCTGTTCAGCATGGTTTTGCAGGACACTTGGCTCTTTGAGGGAACTGTCAGAGAAAATCTCGTTTACAACATGGAGGGCATCACCGACGAACAGCTTGAAAAAGTCTGCCGCGCTTGCGGGCTTGACAAATTTGTCCATGCGCTGCCGCAGGGATTTGACACAGTTCTTTCGGAAAGCGCAAGTATCTCGGCAGGACAAAAACAGCTTCTTACCATTGCGCGCGCCATGCTGCAAAATGCGCCTATGCTTATCCTCGACGAGGCAACCTCCTCAGTCGATACACGTACCGAGCTTTTGATCCAATGCGCAATGGATGAACTCACGAAAGGACGCACCAGCTTTGTGATAGCGCACCGCCTTTCCACCGTCAAAAACGCCGATCTGATACTTGTCATGCGAGACGGAGATGTGATTGAGAGCGGAACGCATGAGGAACTGATGCAGCGCGGCGGCTTCTACGCTGAGCTTTACAACAGCCAGTTTGATGATAAAATCGCTTCATAAAAAGCAAAGCAGATAAATACAAAAAGGATGGATTTTTCGCCATCCTTTTTTGTGTGTCTGTGAAGAAGTTTCCGAGAGGAGTGTTGCAAGATTTTTTTCAATGTAGCTGACAGCGTATTTTTCAGTCGAGCGAGGTGACTATATATATTCAATCAAATGGGCGGTATCTGAACAAATGGCGGGAGATATAAATTGAGCAGAAAAAAACACGACACACGGCGCTAAAAGTGGTATACATTATAAAAAGTGCAAACCTTACAAAGGTGTTGTTCTCTGCGAGGTTTATATTAATCTTAAGCGAGTTTTATGGATGGAATAACTCCGGCGCAATCACGGTGGAGTTATTCATCGCGCGGTCGAAAAAGATATCACACGAAAAATTTCGCGGCGTAAACATCACGGCCGTGCCTTCACATATCCCATTGATACGTTTTCAAGTCGACATGACAGTCGTCCATCAAAACAACGCCCTCTTGCCTTAGCAGTTCCGCTTGCTTAACCCAGCCCGGTACCAACCTGCCTGCGTGATTCACAACGCGATGGCACGGATACTGCCCGTAATAGTCGGCACGGCTAAGCACCGTTCCTACTAATCGCGCGTTCCGCTCTCTTCCGATCAGCCGGGCAATCTGACCGTAGGTAGCTACACGCCCCTCCGGTATTTCCTCCACGATCGAGAGAATTTCATATATTAATCGTTCGTCTGATAAACGTCCCATCGTCTCCCCCATCATACCAATATAGCATAACATAAAGAAAGTAAACCGGAGTTTTTTCGTTGTATACCGAGAAGCTTTGATTGTATATTTTGCTTCTTCGTTTTTAGTTTTCCTTAGTTCTTCCGAAAACATTCTCGAACCGGCTTAGTGAAAAAGTAAAACCTTCCCAAACGGAGTTCGGGAAGGTTTTTGACGGAGGGTGTGGGATTCGAACCCACGTGACATTGCTGTCAAACGGTTTTCAAGACCGCCTCGTTATGACCGCTTCGATAACCCTCCGTAGATATATTCAATTATCTTCAAATCTTGCTTCAGATTTAGCAGATTCGGCACTATTGAAAAAAAGAGTCAATTTTTTCAAATGTAATAACCAAGGTGACATATAAGAATACATTTGCCGTCAACTTTCTGACAGGGTTTATTATACTATATTATCCTCTTTTTGTCAAGTATTTATACAAAAAAACACCTGCTGCTTCTGTGTATTGTAAGTAGGCATGAGCCTGTTATCTGAAAATGTATTGTATTCACAGGACTCAGAAGTATTTGAGCAGAGCCGAAGCATGGGAGTGCGATTCGTAAAGCGGCTCGCCTGTTTTTATAGATAATGGAATTTCATTCGGTAAATTTTGTAGGAGAAGAGTAAAAAAGAAATGAAATTAAAATTTCTTCCGAGATATTAAAAAACTTTATCTTTGTTCAGTACCCATAAGCCGTCCGGAAGCCTTCAACAAGGTAATAAAAATAAAAACGCCGGAAATTGTTAATATTCTTGATAATACCACCGATGAATACAATAATAATGAACCATATAAATATGATGTTCTTTCAATGATGCTTAATTTACTTTTTATTACAGTTTGTCGTTTTTATACCGAGATGTTTGACGATATCGAATTTTCATATTTTGAGAGAGTTAATAAAATACAGCTTCAGTTTGAAAGCGATATCTGCAAAGCTTACAGCTTATCGAAACCTGCGTCCGAATATCATATCGGCAAATACTATCTTTCGCATATATTTTAAACTGTTACAGAATACTCTGTTATGAATTTATTTATAAGCCTTGCGTATTGCGAAAGCTAAAAATCTTCTTTCAAAAACAAATAAGAGCATTTCCGAAATCGTTAAAATATGCGGTTTTTCTGACAGAAAAAACACAATATTTGAGGAAAAGGAAGAGCTTGTCAATGAACTTTTTGAAGGTATTAGCTTAAAAAATTCGGACGACATGCCATAAGTCGTCCGAAAAAGTAAATTAACAATTTAACGTAGAATTATAAGAATGCTTTATGTATACTCTATTCTGTAAGAAAAACGGAGGATGACCGTGAAAAAGAAAAAAGGATGCTTTCTCAGGTTTGTTTTTTTTGCGGTTCTGCTCGTGTTATTAATAAGAGCCGCTTTTTTTGACAATTTAACGGTTGTAAAGTATACAGTTAAAACCGATATTGTTACAAAAAATCATACTTTTGTTTTGCTAACCGACCTTCACTCCACATATTTCGGAGAAGATCAGGAAGAGCTTGCCGAACGTATAATTTCATATTCTCCCGAAGCGGTTTTTTTTGTAGGGGATATATCCGATGAAAAGAACGGATTTAACGGAGCAGAGGCTATTCTCCGTCGGATATCCGGTCTTTATTCGTGCTACTTCACGGCGGGTAATCACGAACGCTGGCTTGAATTTACCGATGATATTAATTCTTTAATGGAGGCATACGGCGCTATTCCCATGGGTGGAAGAACACTTGAACTCGGAGACGGGATCCGTCTTTTCGGACTTGACGATCCGCTCTTTTATAACGGTGATTTTGCAAAAAAACTTGCAGATTCAGAGACGTCAGATGAATATTTTGATATACTTATGTCTCACCGTCCCGAGTATGCGGAAGAATATGTCGAGGCAGGGTTTGATATGACGGTATGCGGACACGCACACGGGGGGCAGGTGCGTATTCCGGTAGTGTTAAACGGATTGTACGCCCCGAATCAGGGATTCTTTCCGAAATATGCGGGAGGACGCTACGAAATAGAAGGAAAAAACGTTATTGTCAGCCGAGGACTTGTG
>CAKSJC010000006.1 GCA_934462885.1 uncultured Eubacteriales bacterium
GCCGTCGACAACCGAACGCATGACCGTTTTTTTCATTGCCTCGATCGTTTTCTGATCGGCTATTCTGAAATCCGCCGACAACCCGAGAAGCGGAAAGTATTCCTTCAAGGATTTATAGAGAAACGAGTCGATAGTTGAAATATCCGCTCCCGAAATGCCGGAAAGCGCACGCGACGCTCTGCCGCGCGCGGCGGGAGAATCGTTCGCGCCACCGCTCAGAATATCGCGGAGAGCGGAACGTATCCTTGTTTTCATTTCCGCGGCGGCGGCTCTCGTAAAGGTTACGATAAGCATTTGTGAGATATCCGCTCTGCCGCTCACGATCAGCTCGACGATTCGTCCGGTGAGAGAGGCGGTCTTTCCGCTTCCCGCCGCCGCCGAAAGAAGAAGATCTCCGTCTCCGTAGAAAACGGCGCGTTTCTGCGGTACGGTGTATTTTACTTTTGACATAATTATTTCCGATGTTTTATATCTTTGCGATATAAAGACAAAGTTTGTTTCGAAAGGCCGCACAAAAAGCCTTTCGCGCACACGGCGACGACTTTATTTCAAGTTGTATTTCACCGTTGACGCTTTTATGAGAAGCTCCTCGGTTATCGGAGCTGTCCGCCTCGTTTTTCTTTGAATCACGGATACTTGCAAATATTCCGCGTTATTTCGCGGAGCTTTTGCCTCACCGACTCATGCGGCGATAACGCCGGATGTGCGCAGCGAAGAACGAAAGCTTTCGTATCGGGCGCGCTTATTTTTCCTCGCGGCGGCAGATGAGACGGTAATCGCACCACTTACACGGATCGCTTTTTCGATCGGGCTCGGCGCACGCTTTTCCGCGGCGCATCTCATAGGCGATATCGCCGATCACCCGATTAACGTCAGAGCATATTTTTCCAAGCTCCGCGGCGGACACAAACGTTATCCCGTTCCCGAGAAAGCTTCCGTTTTTGTTCGCCGGCACTGTGCCGCGCCTTCCCTCCTCAAGTGCATAAATCACGCCTTCGTCGTCTATGAAAATGCCGCTTTGCTCGGTTTTTGCCTCCGCCGCCGCCCTCGCTTCTCCTTCTGCGGGCACGCGATCCATCGATACCGTCGCGGCGCGGAGATTTACGTATTCCGCGCCTGCCGGAAGATATTCTCCTCCGTCGCCGGGAAGTCCGTTATGCCATATCGATGAAAGATATACGATAAGCTGAACGTCGGTTCCGCGGTACACATCGTCAAGTGAAAACCTTTTCGATCCTGTTTTATAGTCTATTACTCTGAAATAATTCTTTCCGTCGCGTCCCGGAAGAATATCAATACGGTCGACGCGTCCTCGGAGAGTTACCTCCGCGCCGTCCGCGGTCTTTATTATCATTGGACGAACGCTGTTCTCTCCCTCTCCGCCGATGGGAATCTCAAATCCTTTCGGCGCAAATCCGCTTTGCAGAAGCTCTCTTCCCATTACGTCTATGAAAAGCGAAACATGGCGTTTCAAGCGTCTGAAAAGATATCTCATTCTTCCGCTTCCTTTTTTTTCATCGGAGAACGAAGATCCCTCTCTTAATTTTTCGATATAGTCCTCTATAATTTCGTTTATAAAAGAAGTCTTTTCCGCTCCGCCAAGCTTCACCGCGCGCGGATCGGAAAAATACTGCTCCATTATCCCGTGAACAAAATTCCCGATATCGGGGGAGCTTATTTCCGCTTTTGCGTCGGGGAAAAGCTTCATCAGGTATTTGCAGGAATACCCGAACGGACAGCCGACAAAGCTCGTTATCTTCGACTGGGAAAGGCTCATCTTTTTCCCGTACGGAAGATCGACGGGAGAGATAAATTCTCCGCCTGTATCATCCGGCACATCTTTTTTCTCCGCAAGCGAATCAAGAAAAGCGCGCTCTTTTTCCGAATATCTCCTTGAAAGCAAGTATTCCGCGCTCTTTTCGTGATAAAGTATCGACGACAGAGGCTCTGCGGCGTAAGTCTTTACGATATCGTACCCGCTTTTCCTCGCTATCTCGGCAGCTCTCAGCGCCCCCTCGGAAAGAGCCGCTCCGCCTGCCATCGGCGCTAAAATATAAAGCTTTTCCTTAGCCGCCGCGGCTGTTCTGTAATACATGAAGTATTCTCCGGCAGCGCGCAGCTTTTCGTCCGTTCCTTTTATATTAAGTCCGGCTCCCTCAAGAACGACGCGGTCGCGCTCTTTGAAGAAGCAGTCGCCGTCTCCCGCCTCTCCGGGGAACTCTCCCTCAACGGATCCGATCAGAATAACGCATTTCACCTCGTCAAAGCGGACTCCCGAAGAACTTCCGAGAATAACCTCGTCGACTCCCTGCGGAATGGCGCCTACGTCCATGGATTCCGCGACTCTCGTAAACAGTCCGAGAAATCTTCCCGACGTCAGGTTTATGCCGCCGCAAATCTCCGCCATTCTGTCGAATATCTCGCACACCGCGTTCCACGAAGAGACGGCTTTTTCGCCTTCGGCTTTCATTCCGATCGCGGCATACTCATCACGCAGAGCCGAAAGCCTTTCATAAACGTTCATTTCCTCGGCAAAGTAAACGGCAGCGCGGGCAATATCTTCAACCTTTGCTTCCCCTCCCGCACCATCGAAAACGGAGAGAAAACGCTCAATCGGAGGAACGAGCGCCTCTCGCGCGGAATTTGCAAGGGAGAGTATCAGCTTTCCGTGCTCGGTAAGCTCCATTTTGTATCCCTCGGGGTTCATCGACCAGCCGCCCGATGTAAAGCGGCGTTTTCCGTTTATGTTCCACGCGGACGTGTACATTTCAAAGGCGTCTCCTTCGTATTCCGAAAGGGGAGTAAGCCCGGTTTTTATTATATTTAATATGTTTTCTCTCTGCCAGCCTGCGTGATCAAGAGTCAGAGCTTCCGCTATAAGCCTGACCGCGGGGGATGCGGAAACGCTTCCGGCTTCCGAAATAAAGCACGGTATGCCGTGTGAGCGGAGCGCGGTATCAATCGTTCCCGCGCTTTTATTTATGTTCCGCGCCACGACCGCGATATCCGAGTATTTATATCCCATCCTTATCAGTTTATCGATTACTGAGGCGCAGGCTTCCGCTTCATCAAAGCGATCGGCGCATTTTACAATGACCGCTTCGGGTTCGGCTCCACCGTGCGGGGAGGACTCTTGCGGAATACTTTCGGCGCTGTTTTCGTCTGTTTTATGTTCCTCCTCCGGAATTTCGCTTTCGTAATCGAAAATGTATCTCTCGATCTTTGCAAGAAGCGGAGCGTTTTTATGGCGGCGGTTTTCAGTGAGGGCGATATGCCGAATCTCGCGACCCTTAAGATGCGCTTCGTGCAGCGTTCTTTTATAGAACTCCGCAACTTCCGCAAACGCGATATTTTCACGATCTTTCGGATCGAAAGAAAACGTGACCGTCGTGTCGTCCGCAGTTTTCATTATTACAGAGAGAATACGTTCTTCCGCGGCTGTCAGAGAAAAGAACGAATCCACAAAAACCTTTTTCCCTGCGAAAAAATCGTGACTGCGGAGAGTTTGTTCAAGAGAATACAATATGTCGCCTCGGTCGACGTAATTTTCATGTAAAATATCGTTATACGCGGCGTAGACGAGAACCGCGTCGTGAAGCCGCGCGGAGAGAGACGCGTCGTCGGTTTCGCCGAGAGCGCAAAGAGCTTCCTCCGCTTCGGCGGGAGATACCCCGCTTCCTTTCAATTCGTCGACGGCGCGCATAAGCTCGCTTATGTTGCGGTCCTCTCTGCCGAGAGCGCAGTTATTGTATGTCTTAAGCTCGCTCCAAACCGAAATCATGGCTTTCCATATTATGAGAGATCTCGCTCCGCGGTCGATCTCAATATCGGATAATCCGCCGTATTTGCGGAAAACAGAGTTTGCGAGTCTTGTAAAGCTTGATATTTCAAGGCGCAGGTAAACGCTCTCCGGAAGAAGTTCTGCGATCTTTGTTTCCCAGACCACCGTTTGCTGTTCGGGAACGATAAGAACAATATCCGCATCGGTTTCCGAGAGGGCGGTTTTTATCATTTCGGTAACGGTTCGGCTCTTTCCGCTTCCGCACCTGCCTGTCACAAGATTTATCATAAAAAACTCCTTTTTGAGTCTGTACGGCTGATCTTTCCATCTCACTGCGGACGGTCATTTTTCAAAGTCCGATCGCGGAGGTATATTTCAAAGTCTCGCCGTAAACCGGCTTTTTTCCAAAGTCTGACTGTGATGAACGGGTATCTTTTCAAAGAAAAAGCCGCACGCTGTGCCGGGGGCGTTTTCGCGTGCGGATCTTTCCGTTATTCTTTATTATTCGTCGATCTTTGCTATAACGATCTTTCCGCCGGTCTCGCTGTCCTCCCACGTATCGTAAGGAGATACAAATGATGTCCCGACAGACATCGCAATATGCGCTCCCGTCTGACCGGTAAATCCGCTTTGACCTGTCGTTCCGATTGCAGTTCCTTTTTCTACGATATCTCCGACCGACACGGAAACTGAGCCTAAGTTATAGTACCATGTTTTTAATCCGTATCCGTGTTCGATAACCACAATGTTTCCGGGGTAATCGAGACTTCCCGCGTATACGACTTCGCCTGCGTTCCATGCGTTCACGTCAATTCCCGCGGCAGAGGAGTAATCCACTCCGTTATTTCTGTAAGACACGGTCGTCGCTCCGTTTAAGTAGATGCTTCTTCCGAAACCGCGGAGAAGCTGATATGCCCCGCCGACGCCCTGAAGGAAGAATCCGTCGTAATACTTTGTGGAAGATCCGGTCGACATTATCTCGGATACCGCCGTCTCAAACTGACTGCGCGCCGCTTCCGTATTGTAAGTCGAAACGACGTTTTCGGGAACGGTGTAATATGAAACTTTTTCTCCTCCGTTCTTTACGGTGAGAATAGTATCCTGGCTTACTCCGCCGTATTTGAAAGTAAGAGTGTAAAGTCCCGACGGAGTCGTCATATCAATGGGAAGGAACGCGACAGAATATCCGTCCGCTTTATAGAAAACCGGTTTCGGATCTGTTTCAATCGTTGATGTAAATTCGATAAGTTCCGGTTTTGTAACGTTGAGCGCGGTGAGCGCGGTGAATTTTCCGGCTTCTACCGTTGTGTCGGCGACATAAAACTCCGCCGGAGCGGTTACTACGGATTCAAACGAATAGTCAAGTTCTCCGCAGAACGAGCGCGCGGGATCTTCGTACCATTTCGCGACTACGCTTATGACGAGAGTCTGCGTCGAGCTTACGTCAAAGCCTCCGAGAGCGGAGTACATATCGTCGTAAATAAGGTTATCGTTTTCGTCGCGTATCTGCACGGAGCAGTAGTCCGGCTCTATATCGAAAGAGAAATTCACTCCTCCCTCGAGCTCATATACTTTTTCTTCGTCGGAGATGATTCCGCTTATGTCAGCGTCAACGTATGCGCCCGTATAGTTTTTGTACTGCCATACCGCCTTGCTCGGCATGATCTCGGTGTTTCCCGAAGTCATTTTCGGCACGGTCGAGTTGTCGTAAAGGCTTTCGGCATAACGGCTTGTTATGAACTGTTCGGCGTCGGATTCCGCAATTTTGTACGGAGTTCCTATGCTGTCGCGAAAATAGTTGGTCGACGTATCCTGCGAGAAGTAGTATTCGAAATCTTCGCTGCGGACGTTATTGTATATCGAGACTTTGAAGAATTTCTCTCCCAAAAGAGAATCGGGAAGAGCGACGATCTTCGACGCATTTTTCTTTACGCTGAGGAAGTATTTTATAAGCGTATCCGCTTCGTCTCCCTCCGCGTTTTTTTCAAAAACATATTTCTTTCCTTTTACATCGTCTATCGTAATTTTTACGGCAGTATCTTCATCTACCGGAGCTTTTTGTACTCTTATGTAACTCGCGTACGCGACCGCCGTCGGAATAAAACATAATATTACCGCAAGAATAAGTATCAGTTTGTTTTTCACGGCATTCCGTCCTCTCTTTTTCCGTTTTATCTGTCGTTACCTTATTTTATATATCGTTATATGCCGCACTTTGGCATTTTTTATCTTTTATCATATTATACCTAATAATCCCGATAAAATCAAGTGGCAAATTGTACAAGTTTATTTATTGAGCCGCAAGACGGGACGTCCGGCACAAATACGTTTTTTTGCCTCTTGACAAAATATAGCAGGAGTGGTATACTTTGAATAGTTTTGACAAGTCAACGTTTTGTAAGCAAAGGTTTACGAAAAAAGGCGGCGTCGGACTCTGCTTTATGAAAAAAAGGAACAGACTCTGCTTTATTGAAAATGGCAGGAGCGGTATACGGTTTTATGGATGAGATATGCACTGACCGAAAAGATAGGTTTATGCGTTTTTCGCGCGCGACTGACGCGATCATAAAGAACTTACAGCGGTACAAAAATGAGAAGCTTCAATCATTCGGATTAAAAAGCATGCACCTCATGTTTTTGTACAATCTCGACAAGGCAAAAGACGGGCTGACCGCCGGAGAATTATCGGATGTCTGCGGAGTAGACAAGGCGTTTATTTCACGCATGACCGCCGAATTAAGAAAAGCGGGATATGTTGCATATTCGGAGTCAAAGCCGGAACGGTTTCACTACAGGAAAAAACTCATACTTACCGAATACGGAAAGAAAATCATGGAGTCGGTAAATAATATGATTAAAGATGCCGTGGCTAAAATATCGGACGGCGTTTCCTCCGAACAAATCGAAATTTTTTACGATGTTCTTTATAAGCTTGACACCAATCTTAGCACTATCCTTACGGATCGTGCGTGAAATATAAAATATAATACCACTTGATCTTAATTTACGGAGAAAAAAATGAAAAGAAAATATAAAGTTCCGAATCATAAAAAAGTCGAACGCGTCTACACGCCCGTTTCAAATATCTCCGAATACATCGACGCGCTTGACGCTCACGGAGAACGCATCATGTTCGAATGGAAGGAAAACGGCGAACGCCGTGAAATGTCATATTCGGAATTCGCTTCTCTCAGCCGCGATTTTGCAAAAGGATTGCAGCGCCTTTTCGGCAAGGACGGAGACAGGCGTATCGCGGTAATCGGCGAGACTTCACCCTACTGGGTGATCGCGTACCTCGGAACTATCGCCTCGGGCAACGTTATTGTTCCCTTAGACAAAGAACTCGATCCTTCCGAAATGGCAAACTTTTTTGAGCTTGCCTCTATATCCGCAGTCATCTATTCGCACACTTTCGCCGACGTTTTCCCGAAAATGCTTAAAGGGCACAAGTCGCTGAAAACTCTCATTCCGATGGAATCCTGCGACGCGTCGGGCGGCAAAAACACCGTCTCGTACAACAAAATACTCTTGATGGGACGCGAATCGGGCGAGAATTTTACTCCGGATACGGATGCGGAAAAACTGCGCGAAATTCTCTTTACATCCGGAACCACCGGAAGCTCTAAGTGCGTAATGCTCTGTCAAAAAAATATTTTCTCCGTAGTCACCTCCGCGTGCGAAACGGTCGATTTCTGCGCCGACGACGTTTTGGTGTCCGTTCTTCCGCTCCACCACACCTATGAGCTTGCCTGCACGCTCGCCGCAAGCAATTACGGAGCAAAAACGTGCATTAACGATTCGCTGCGTCACGTAATAAAGAATTTCAAGGAATATCAGCCGACGGGTCTCGTTCTCGTTCCGCTGTTTGTCTCGACAATGTACAAAAAAATCCTCAGCGAAGCAAAGCGCTCCGGCAAGGATAAAATACTGACAGCCGCCGCAAAGGTCGCTCACTATCTCAGTTTCGCCGGCATCGATATGAGCGAACACCTATTCAAAGATGTGCGCGACGCATTCGGCGGTCACCTTGAAAAGATAATCTGCGGCGGAGCGGCGCTCGATCCGCAGATGATAGAGCTTTTTGACAGCTTCGGAATATCCATCTACGAAGGATACGGCATCACCGAATGCTCCCCTCTCGTAGCCGTAACTCCGTATTACAAAAGAAAATGCGGCTCTGTCGGAACGACGGTTCCGTGCTGTGAAACAAGAATAGAGGGAGTCTCAACAAACGAACAGGGATGGATAACCGGTGAAATACAGGTAAAAGGCGACAACGTTATGCTCGGCTATATGAACAACGAAGAAGCAAACAACGCCGCTTTCACCGACGACGGCTGGTTCAAAACCGGAGATATCGGATACAAAGACGACGGCGGCTATATCTTCATCACGGGACGTCAGAAATCCGTCATTGTTCTCGATAACGGAAAGAACGTATTCCCCGAAGAAATAGAAGAATACCTCGCAAAAATCGACGTTATCTGCGAATCTGTCGTGGTAGGCAGACGCGAAGACGACGAGACAAAGCTCGTGGCGGTTATCTACCCCTCTTATCAGAAATATCCCGATCTCTCCGAGTCGGAAATACGCACCGAAATCCAAAAAGAGATAACCGCATTAAACAAAAAGCTCCCCTCTTTCAAACAAATCCATAAGCTTGAGTTCCGTAAAACAGAGTTCGAAAAAACGACAACAAAAAAAATAAAACGCCATCTCGTAAAGTAACTCGGAGACGCTTGTTTTTTGAAAATCCGACGATCTTTCTCTTGCTTTGGCAAACTTTTGCAAAAAATACCGCAGCGGTTCATCGTTATCGCCTTTTGGTTTGCACGTCGCTTACCGTTTCAGAGGCGTTTTCGGCGATCCGCTGTTTTTTCGCTCCGCTTCATTTTACGTAAACAAAAACCGACCCCGACTCTCTCGAACAGATTGTGAATTTTCGGGTTAGGTATTGATATTGGGGGGCGTTTGTTATATAATTGAAGAAAAGAAAATTTGTTTGTCTGAAAAAAGCGAACTTTATCGAAAGGGATATCATTATATTATGCCAAAAGCGACTGTAAAAAAAGCAACGAATACGGATATATCCGAACGCACGCCGGAAGAAAAGAAAAAAGCTCTCGAAACCGCAATAAGTCAGATAGAAAAGAATTTCGGAAAGGGTACTATCATCAAAATGGGCGAAAACCCTAAAATGAACGTATCCGCCGTATCTACCGGTTCTATTTCTCTCGATATGGCTCTCGGAGTCGGCGGACTTCCCCGCGGACGTATAATTGAGGTTTACGGTCCGGAATCCTCCGGTAAAACCACACTCACACTCCACGCCATTGCGGAAGTGCAGAAAAAAGGCGGAGAAGCGGCGTTCATCGACGCGGAACACGCGCTCGACCCCGTTTACGCAAAAAATCTCGGAGTGGATATAGACAATCTTCTCGTTTCGCAGCCCGACTCGGGAGAACAGGCTCTCGAAATATGCGAAGCCCTTGTACGCTCCGGCGCAATCGACATCGTCGTTATCGACTCTGTCGCAGCCCTCGTTCCTCAGCAGGAAATCGACGGAGACATGGGAGCCGCTCACGTCGGATTACAGGCGCGTCTCATGTCGCAGGCTTTAAGAAAGCTCTCCGGCACTATTGCAAAAACCAACTGCATCGTTATCTTTATTAACCAGCTGCGCGAAAAAGTCGGAGTCATGTACGGAAATCCCGAAACAACTCCCGGCGGACGCGCGCTTAAGTTCTATTCGTCCGTCAGAATCGAAATAAGAAAAACCGAATCCCTTAAAGACGGAAGCGACGTTTACGGAAACCGCGTAAAATGCAAGGTTGTTAAAAATAAAGTCGCACCTCCGTTCAAAACGGCGGAATTCGATATTCTGTACGGCACGGGTATTTCAAAAACAAGCGAAATCATCGAAATGGCGACAGAACTCGGCATTATCGAAAAAAGCGGAGCCTGGTTCTCTTACGAGGGAAACCGTCTCGGTCAGGGAAGAGACAACACAAGAAAATTTATCGAAAACGACCCGGCGCTCGAAGCAGAGCTTGAAGCTAAAATCAAGGAAAAAGGCTCCGCTCCCGATATGGAAAGAGATCCTCTTGCGGACGATCTCGACGAGGATTCGGCGGAGCTTGACATCCGCCTGCTCGATCTCGGAGACGACGAATAACAAAAGCTTTCCCCCTCCCCCTCGAACCGCCGCGGCACCCTCTTTCCGCATCAAATAAGCCGTGTCGAGGACAGGCGCGGAGCATGCCGAGGAAAGATGAGATTTATGTCGCGGACAGGCGTGCTTTTGCGCGTCCGAGAACTTGTCAGGCTCCGCCGCCCTCGGGGGCAAATTTTATATCAGTTCATATTGTAAAATGAAAGTATCAAAATCAAAATGAAAGTATCACGAGCCTTTTTCCGTGACTGGAGAAATATCGAAAACTGCTCTGTGGAGTTTAAGCCCGGAATTAACGTGCTGTGGGGCATGAACGCTCAGGGAAAATCGAATATCCTTGAGGGGATATATTTCTTCGCGCGCGGCCGCTCCTTCAGAGGAGCACGGGAAAGCGAGCTGATCCGCTTCGGATGCGATACGGCGCTTTCTCATATCGATTTCCGCCGCGACGGATACGAAAACGACACATCCCTTGAAGTGACGATCTCAAAAAACGGCAAAAAACGTATCACGAGAAACGCCGCTCCCCTTTCGTCTCCCGCAGAAATGATGGGAAGCTTCCGCGCCGTTCTCTTCTGCCCCTCGAATCTCTCCATGGTGTGCGCGGGTCCTGCCGAAAGACGGACTTTCCTCGACATCGCGCTCTCTCAGCTCTCGGAAACGTATCTGACATATTTGAGGCGATACATGAAGGTTCTCAGAGAAAGAAACTCCATGATAAAATCGGTGGCGTCGGACGGCTACAAGCCTTCCCCCGAAGAATGGGAGGTATACGCCTCTCAGCTCGCGGATTACGGAACGAATATCGCCGCTTTTCGCTCGGATTATGTCTCAAGACTCGATCTGTACGTAAAAGAATATTTCGCCGATATGACAAGCGGCTCGGAAACACCGAAGCTCTCGTACTCGTCTCACGCCGCATACGAAGGCATGCCCCGTCCTCTCGCCGCATTCGCCGATCCTTCCGATAAATCAAAGCTGTACGAAAAGCTCATCTCAAACACGGAACGCGAATGCGCCGCCGGAGCCACTCTTTTCGGAATACACAAGGACGACATAAACATCACCCTGAACCAAAAAGAAGCAAAGCTCTTCGCCTCTCAGGGGCAGCAACGCAGCATCGTTCTCTCAATGAAGCTTGCAGAAGCAAAATGCTCGAAGGAAATCGGGGGAGAGTATCCCGTTATCCTCCTCGACGACGTTTTTTCCGAACTTGACGAAAACAGGCGACGCTTTGTTCTCGACATCCTTTCGGAAGAATCGGACGACCGATCCCCCGCCCGGACATACGGAAAGGAAAACGCCCGGACATACGGAGAGGCACCGTGCGGCGAAAAACAAAAGTTAAAAGAAGAACTCCAGATAATCGTTACCTCCTGCGAACCGGATGTTATCGGACGCGGCGACGGTATCGTCAATTTCAAAAATATAAAAGAAGGACGGGTGATCGGATAACTCCGCCGTTCTCCGGTTACACGGACGACGTGATAATAAAACAACGGCATGATAATAAAAAGTATTAAAGATCTTTCGGAAACCTCCGGAAGCGTTTGCGTTACCGTGGGGAATGAAAACGGTGAGGAAAGCTTTTTTCTCTCTCTCGGCGAATGGAAAAGAATCTCAAAAAAGCCGGGGTGCGCACCGCGAGAGCTTTGCGAAGTCTCTCCGGAGTTATACGATCTCATTTCCGAAGGAGCAAAAAAAACCGCCGCCCTGCGTTCGGGAGCGGCTGTTCTCTCCATGGGCGACAAAAGCAAACGGGAGCTTATAAAAAAACTCGTTATGCGCGGAACAAAGCGCAAATACGCCGAATACGCGGCTGATTTTCTCGAAAAAAAAGGATATCTCAACGAAGCCGATCAAGCCGAACGCGCCGCCCGCTCACTCGTGCGCGGAAAGCATTACGGAAAACGGCGAGTCGCGTCTTATCTCGCATCGCACGGCTACCCGCCTGAAACGGTCTCGACAGCCGTCTGTTCGGTCGACGATGAAGAATATCGCCTCGCTTTATCGTATAACATAAAAAAGAAGTTTATGTTCATACTCGGTCCCGAATGCTCGGCGGACCAAAGAAAAAAAGCCGTCGCAGCGCTTATGCGGCTCGGATTTTCATACGACGAAATAAAAAACGCTCTCAAAAAATAAAAAACCTGACAACAAATTCCCGCAAAACGCGGTCTGTATACTATAATTCATTCTTAAAGGAAACAAAATATGGCAAAAGTCGGATTTATATCTCTCGGATGTTCAAAAAATCTCTGCGATACGGAAGTAATGCTTCATCACCTTGCGGACGCAGGATTTGAGATAACTCCCGAGGAAAGCGACGCTGACGTAGTGATCGTGAACACCTGCGCCTTTATCGAAAGCGCAAAAAAAGAATCTATTGACAATATTATAGATTTGGGCTGGCTGAAAAAACACCACAAGTTAAAAGGAATAGTCGTTACGGGATGTCTTGCAGAACGTTACCGCGAACAGATACTTTCAGAGCTTCCCGAAGTTGACGCGGTTCTCGGAGTCGGCGGCATACACAAGATAGCGGACGCCGTTGATTCCGTACTGAAAAACGCGCACGGCGCGAATAAGACTCCGAAAGAATCTAAGTTCATGTGCTTCGACGATAAGGAAAGCTCCGTAATCGGCGGCGAACGAATCGTGACGACGGGAGACTCCATGGCGTACCTCAAAATAGCCGAGGGCTGCTCAAACAAATGCACATACTGCGCTATACCGAACATCAGAGGAAAAATGAGAAGCCGCACAATGCGCGAAATCATTGAAGAGGCAACCTCGCTTGACGCTTTGGGTATAAAGGAGCTTAACATTATCGCTCAGGATACCTCCGCTTACGGTATCGACCTTTACGGAAAATACGCGCTTCCGGAGCTTCTGCGCGGTATCTGCGACGCAACCGATATCCCGTGGATACGTCTCCTTTACTGCTATCCCGACAAAATAACGGACGAGCTTGTCGCGGAAATACGCGATAATCCGAGAATCGTTAAATATATCGACATACCGATCCAGCATATTTCCGATACCGTTCTTCGCCGAATGAACCGTCACGGCGGATCCGACGTTATAAAAGATGCCGTTGCAAAATTACGGCGCGAGGTTCCCGGAATAGTTCTGCGTTCAACAGCGATAGTAGGCTTTCCCGGCGAAACCGACGAGGACTTCAGACAGCTCTGCGAATTCGTCAAAGAAGCAAAATTCGAACGCTTCGGCGCGTTTACTTATTCACGCGAGGAGGACACTCCCGCTTACGGCTTCGACGGTCAGATCGACGAGCAGGTTAAGCAGGACAGATATGACATCGTGATGCAAGCCGCTCTTTCCGTGAGCGAAAAATACAACAAGTCGCGTCTCGGCAAGACTTACCGCGTACTCTGCGAGGGCTACGACCCCGTAGCCGAGTCGCACTACGGCAGAAGCTATGCGGAAGCGGCGGATATCGACGGCAAAATATGGTTTACGACAGACCGTCCCGAGCTCCGTATCGCCGAGGGCGAGATGATCGACGTAAAAATCACAGACTCGATGGATTACGATCTCGTCGGACGTGCGACAATCAACATATGAAAGCCAGAATGGGGTAAAAACAATGAATCTTCCGAACAAACTTACAATTTTCAGGATCATAATGGTTCCCGTGTTTCTTTTCCTTCTTTGCGTTCCTCTTCCGATCTCGGATACGGCTGTCCGTATAATCACGGCGGCGGTTTTTGCGCTGACCTCCCTTACGGACATGATCGACGGGAAAATCGCGAGAAAATATAATCTCATCACGGATTTCGGCAAATTTATGGATCCTCTCGCAGACAAATTCCTTGTTATATCCGCTATGCTCGGCATAATAGTCCGCTTCGACTATATTCGCCCCGTATTCGTATGGGCGGCGGCTATCGTTATATTCCGCGAGTTCGCCGTAACCTCCCTCAGACTCGTTGCGGCAAGCAAATCGGGACTTGTTATTGCGGCGGCATGGCTCGGAAAAGTCAAGACAACCTCTCAGATGATTTGTATCGTAACCATCCTTCTTGAACCGCTCATCCCGTTTGCCCCGTTTACCGAATGGCACATACTTTCGTACATCACAACCGCCGTCATGGCGTTTATGACTCTTTGGTCGGGGCTTGACTATCTGAAAAAATACAGCCCTTATATAGGAACGACAAAATGACGTCCGCTCACATTATCTCTTCATTCGATTTGCGCGGCGTGCCGTGCGTCTCTGTCGGAGGATGCGGTAATTTTTCCGTGGAAAAGACTTTCGACTGCGGACAGGCATTCCGATTTGACAGGATTCGGGCGGCGGAAAACAGCTATGATTCCGCTTGCGCCGCGTTTGTTCGTGGAAACGGATGCGCGGAATGTGCAAAGCCTGTCGGCGATCGGGAAATACCGGAAAACGCCTCAGGAGGCGCGACCGCTTCGGAAAACCCCTCTGCCGTCGATGATTGCGAATCCTGCGCCAATGCGGCGCGGCACGGCGCGGCGTTCGGCGGAACAGCTTTCGGGCGGCGCGTGGTTTTTGAAAAGCGCGGCGGCGGTGTTATTCGCATTTACGGCTGTACAGGCGAAGAGGATTTCGAGAATGTATGGAAAAAATATCTTTCGCTCGACGAGGACTACGACGCGATCGATCGCAGTATAATTTCCGCCATGCCGTGCGATTCCGATCGGCGCGTGATGGAAAATGCGGTACGGTGCGGCGCCGGAATCCGGATACTGAAGCAAGACCCGTTTGAATGTCTGATATCGTTTATAATCTCACAAAACAACAACATTCCGAGAATAAAGAAAATCATCTCGGCTTTATGCGAAAAATACGGCGAAAACGGTTCGTTTCCGACTCCGGAGGCTCTCATGAATGCAGGAGAAGAAGAATTATTCGCTTTGAAAACCGGCTTCCGCGCCGGATACATATATGACGCCGCCAAACGCGTAGCGTCGGGAGAGACGGATCTTTCCGCCGTTTTTGCGGCTGATTTCGCCGACGCGGAAAAGCAGCTTTGCCTTATTCGCGGAGTAGGTCCCAAGGTCAGCGCCTGCGTTCTGCTGTTCGGCTTCGGAAAGACGGAAGCGTTCCCGGTTGACGTATGGATGAAAAAGTCTCTTGAGCGGCATTTCCCCGGAGGTTTTGACCCGTCGCGCCTCGGCAAAAATGCCGGGATAGCTCAGCAGTATCTTTTCTACTACGAAAGGTGGCTGGGCGGCGGGGAAAAAGAAGTTTCTCTGAAATAAGAAAATCGGAAAGGTTATTTTATGGAACAGATATATACTATTCCCGTAAACGAAGCATTTGAAAAAGTCCGTGAGGACGGTTTTCACGTGTGCCCTTTTTGTCTGATGTACAACAGGCTTGAGGACAAGGAGCTTGATCTTATCATGGGCGCGTCCATGATGGAACCCGACGTTCGTCTCAAAACAAACGAGCTTGGTTTCTGCGGCGAACATCTGTCACAGATGTTTGAGCGCGGAAAGCGGCTTCCGCTTGCGCTTATGCTTGAAAGTCACCTCGACGCAATCGCGCACGATCTTTCCGGCAATATGTCCTCTCTCTTTATCGGAAAGACTGCCGACGCGGCTGTCCGCCGCATCGAAAAACTTGGGAAAACGTGCTACATCTGCGAGAGAATCGAATACAACTTCACCCGAATGGCGGAAACCGCGGCTCTTCTGTGGCAGAGCGATCCCGCTTTCCGCGAAAAAGTTGCCGCGGCGCCCTACTTCTGTCTCAACCACTACGGGATGTTTATAAAAGCCGCTCACGACCGTATGTCGAAAAAGGATTTCGCCGATTTTTACAAGGCTGTCTCCGAAACGGAAAACGCTTACTTTGACGCGCTCCGCGCCGACGTGAGTCACTTCTGCAAGAAGTTCGACTACCGCTATGAAAACGAGCCGTGGGGAAACGCCAAAGACGCCCCCGAACGCGCAAAAACTTTCCTCGAAGGCACGCTCCATGTCCATGAGGATGTAAAAAAACCGGGCGACGGTTTGACGTGAAAGCCGCGCTTACGCAATCGGAAGCGCAGAGTTTTTAATTTTCAGTGAAAGAATAGGGGGACGCTTTTTGAAAAAGCGTCCCCCGATTTACCGTCAAAAGGCCTTTACTTGAACAGGCTGCAAGATTTGCACGGATCTCGAACGGCTTGCATACGCCGCGCTCATTTTCAATCCGCAGTTTTGAAAAAGGCGGCGGAGATATTCGCTTCATCTCAGCGGTTTTCTAAAATGATTCGGATACATTCGGCTTTTTCGATTCGAAGTCAAAAAACGCAAATAAAAAAGTTCGGGGAAAAACTTTTCAGAAAAAGTTTTTCCCCGTTTTTTATTTGTTATCACCAAACAAAATTACTTTATCATATCTTTCAGTATGCCTGCGGCGGAAGCAAGAGCTTCTTTGACTTTTGAAATATCCTTTCCGCCGGAGGTTGCGCTGTCGGGACGTCCGCCCCCCTTGCCTCCGGTTACTGCCGACACTGCGCCGAGAAGACGTCCGGCGTGAGCGCCGAGTCCTACCGCCGCCTTACCCGCAGCCGAAACAAAGTTAAGCTTTTCGCCGTCATGAATTGCAAACACCGCTACCGCGTTCTGATATTTATCCTTTATCGAATCGCAAAGCGTGCGTGCCGAATCAATACCGGAGTTTCCGAGATCGGAGACGATAAGGCGAACTCCCTTTATTTCTTCGGCGTCATCGACAATGGAAGAAAGCTTCATTTCCGCAAGCTTACGGTTGAGAGAATCTATCTCCTGTTTCTTATCGGAAATCTCCGCCTGGAGCGCCGCCGCTCTCTGCGGCATATCCGAAACATTGTTTGAGCGGAGAACTTTCGCGGTATCCGCGATAAGAGCGTCGCGTTCTTCTATCAGCTCCAAGACTCCCATACCCGTTACAGCTTCGATTCGTCTGATTCCCGCAGCTGCCGACGACTCCGAAATTATCTTAAACAGCCCGATATTTGCAGTGTTCGCGCAATGCGTTCCTCCGCAAAGCTCTGTCGAGAACTCGCCCATTTTTACCATTCGAACGACTTTTCCGTATTTTTCGCCGAACAGAGCCATTGCCCCCGCTTTTTTTGCGGATTCTATGTCGGTCTCGGTCGATATTATCGGATTTCCGACAAGAATGTTCGCGTTCACAAACTTTTCAACCGCAAAAATCTCCTCTTTCGTGAGAGCCGAAAAATGTGTGAAGTCAAAACGAACTCTGTGTTCGTCGACATATGATCCCGCCTGCTCAATGTGTGCTCCGAGAACCCGTCTTAGGGATGCCTGAAGAAGGTGGCAGGCGGAGTGATTTCGGCAGATCGCCGCGCGTCTGACGTCCGAAACATCGGCGGTTACGCGATCCCCCACCGAGAATGTGCCGTTAGATACCGTGCAAATGTGGAGGTAAACTCCGTCGGATTTCTTTGTGTCGGAAACGTTTATGAGCGCTCCGTCTTTATATATAGTGCCGGTGTCTCCCACCTGACCTCCGCCTTCTCCGTAGAACGGAGTCTTATCAAGTATAACGGTGCATTCTCCCTCCGAAACGGATTCCACCGATTCGTCGTCGACAAGAACAGCGATGATCCTTGCGTCCGTTGTGTCGGTTTCGGTGTATCCGGTAAACTCCGTTTTCGGCATACCGGAGATTAAGCTCTTTGAAGCGTCGCTCCAGCCGGAGATATTCGCTCTCGCCTCGCGCGCGCGGGATCTCTGCGACTGCATGAGATCCCGGAACGTGTCTTCGTCTATGTGAAGATCGCTTTCCTCCGCTATCTCGCGAGTGAGGTCGATCGGGAATCCGAATGTGTCATAAAGCTTGAATACGTCGGCTCCCGATATGGTTTTCACGCCGTCCTTCAGCGCTTTTCTCACCATATCGGAAAGGATCGAAAGCCCCGCGTCAATAGTCGCGTTGAATCTGTCCTCTTCTATCGACATAACTTTCTTGATATAGGCTTTTTTCTCTTCGAGTTCGGGATAAGCAGAGCTGTTCTGCTCAATCACGACGTCGCATACTTCGGTAAGAAACTCGCGTCCGATCCCAAGCAGTTTTCCGTGACGCGCGGCGCGGCGGAGTATCCTTCTGAGAACATATCCTCTTCCCTCGTTTGACGGGGTAACGCCGTCGCTTATCATAAACGTTGCTCCGCGCACATGGTCGGTTATAACTCGGATGGAAATGTCGTTGTTTTTATTTTCTCCGTATTTTTTGCCCGAAATTTCGACTACCTTGTCAAGTATCTTTCGCACGCCGTCGACTTCAAACATATTGTCGACTCCCTGCATGACGCACGCAAGACGTTCAAGTCCCATACCGGTATCTATGTTTTTATGCTCCAGTTCTTCGTAAACTCCGTTCCCCTTGTTGTCAAACTGCGTAAAGACATTGTTCCAGATCTCCATGAATCTGTCGCAGTCGCAGCCGGGTTTGCAGTCGGGAGAGCCGCAGCCGTATTTTTCTCCGCGGTCGAAATATATCTCGGAGCAGGGTCCGCAGGGCCCTGTTCCGTGTTCCCAAAAGTTGTCTTCTTTTCCGAGACGGACTATATGCTTCTCCGGAACTCCTATCACATCGCGCCAAATTGAGTAAGCTTCTTCGTCGTCTTTGTAAACCGACGGATAGAGAAGATCTTTCGGTATCTCAAGAACTTCCGTGAGAAATTCCCACGCCCACGGAATAGCTTCATTCTTGAAGTAGTCTCCGAAAGAGAAATTTCCGAGCATTTCGAAGAATGTACCGTGACGCGCGGTGTGTCCGACTCTCTCAAGGTCGGGAGTTCTGATACACTTCTGGCATGTCGTCACGCGGCGGCGCGGCGGCTCTGCTTCGCCTGTGAAGTATTTCTTCATGGGAGCCATTCCGGAGTTTATAAGAAGAAGTGATTTGTCGTTCACCGGAACAAGAGGAAAGGATGGAAGTCTGAGGTGTCCCTTAG